>JBEKLW010000128.1:0-6722 GCA_050008815.1 Bryobacteraceae bacterium | reverse complement strand
TGGCTTCGTGCTCATTGACGATGAGCGGAGGCGAGAGCCGCAGCGAGGTTTCGCCGCAGCCGAGCACCATCAGGCCCCGTTCAAAGGCCAAGGTCTCCACGCGGTTGCGCAGCGCGGCGGCCGGCTCGCGTGTAGCCTTGTCCTTCACGATCTCGATGCCGATCATCAGGCCGCGTCCGCGCACCTCGCCCACCAGCGGGTGGGTATGAGCCCAGGGGCGCAGCCGCTCCAGCATCAATTCGCCCACGCGGGCGGCGTTGGCGATCAACCCGGACTCGAGCAGTTCAAGCGTCTCCAGCCCCGCGGCGACCGAGACCGGGTTGCCGCCGAACGTCGAGGCGTGCGCCCCCGGCTTCCAGACCATCAGGTCCGCCCGCGCGATCACCGCGCTCAGCGGCATGCCGCTGGCGATTCCCTTGGCCGCCGTCAGGATGTCCGGCACCGCGCCGAAGTGCTCCGCGGCCCAGAGCTTGCCGGTGCGGCCCATGCCGCACTGCACCTCGTCGAAGACCAGCAGGATGCCGTGGGAGCGCGCCAGCCGGGCCAGTTCGTCGAAGAAGCGCTTGGGAGGAACGATGTAGCCGCCCTCGCCTTGCACCGGCTCGACCACGATCGCCGCGACTTCCTCGGGCGGCGCCACCGTCCGAAAGAGCTGCTCAATCGCCTGGATGGAGCGCTCGACGGCGCCCTCCGGCCCCTGGCGGTAGGGGTCGGGATAGGGGACGTGGAACACGCCCGGGAGAAGCGGGCCGAAGCCGCGCCGCTGCACCGGCTTGCTGGCCGTCAGCGACAGCGCGCCCAGGGTGCGCCCGTGGAAGGCGCCCAGGAAGGCGATGAACTTCTCGCGGCGCGTGGCGTAGCGCGCCAGCTTCATCGCCGCCTCGATGGCCTCGGCGCCGGAGTTGCCGAAGTAGACCCGGCGCGGGCCGCCGCCCGGCGCTCCGGCGGCCAACCGCTCGGCCAGCTCGACCATGTTCTCGTAGTAGAAGTCGGTGCCCGACATGTGAATCAGCCGGGCGCTCTGCTTCTGAATCGCCTCCACCACTCTGGGATGGCAATGGCCCGTCGATGCGACGGCGATTCCCGCGTTGAAGTCCAGGAAACGATTGCCGTCCACGTCCTCGACCATGGCGCCCTGGCCGCGCGCCACCACCAGCGGGTACGGCCGCGTATAGGACGGCGACAGCACCGCGCGATCGCGCTCGATCACCGCACGCGCGCGCGGGCCGGGCAGCGGAGCGTGGATCTCGGGGAGATCCAGGCGGACGGTTTCGCTGATGGCATGCATGGGAACCCTCCTCAAGCAATTCGGACTCTTGCCGCCGCGTCCAGACGGACTACGGCCTGGCAGACACACACTGGGAGAGGGATTTCAGGAGGGTACTCAGTCGGAGCCAAACAGCCCCGGCCGGGCGGCGGCCGGCACCAGCGTGCTCATACTTCTAATGTACCGCCGTTTTGGGGAGTTGGCGCACCAAAACGCCGCGCCGCCGTGGGGCGGGCGGCCACGCCCGCCCGGGACGGCCACGTCCCGCCGGTGCCCTCTCAAGCCCGGCACGGCCGGCCAGAGGGCCGGCTGGCGAACCAGAGGGTTCGCCCCCACGTGTAGGGCGAGTTCTCAAACTCGCCGCCGGGCTCTCAAGCCCGGGCAAGGCCGACCTGGCGGTCGGCCGCGGAGCTGGCGCTCCGCCCCACTTGGGGAGTCTTCTCACCGCCCAGGAGGGAGCGGATGCACAGTCGTTTCTGACGCTGAGTGTAGAAACGCGGACCAGGGTTTATTCTGAACTCTGATGGACGGCTTCCGCTTCGCCTGCCTGCCCGGGTGCACCTCCTGCTGCCGCCAGCAAGGCTTCGTCTACTTGACCGAAGGCGACCTCCGGCGCGCGGCCAGGCTCCTGCGCACGACGGCGAAGGCGTTCGAGAAGAAGTACGTCTACCGGACCCGCCACCTGCTCCGGCTGCGCAAGCCCCGCCGCGGGCAGTGCCCGTTCCTGGTGGAGGAGGGCTGCGGCATCCACGCCGCCAAGCCGACCCAGTGCCGCGCCTTCCCGTTCTGGCCCGAGGCAATGGCCTCGCGCGCGGCCTGGAGCGAGACGGCGGCCTGCTGCCCCGGCATCGGCGCCGGCCCGCCGGTCAGCCGGGGCGCCGCGCTGCGGATCGCGGCCGAGATGCGCGAGGCATACGCCGGGGCGTACGGGAACCGCCGGCCAGCTATGCCACGAATCGCGCCAGCCGCGCCAGGAGCGACTGCGGGACGTCCGCCTCGATAAGGCAGTGTTCGCCCTGGTAGCGCAGCCGCGCCACCCGGCCGAGCTCGTGGAGCAGGTTGATCGCCGCGCCGTCCCCCGCCGGGACCCGGAAGGTGGCGCGGGTGAGTGGATCGAACGGCAGGACCGCGTCGATGGCCGCTAGCAGCCGTTCCAGCCCCGCCCCGGTGCGGGCCGAGACAGCGACCGCGCCGGTCGGGCTCTTCAGCTCCGCCACGCCGGTCAGTCTCCGGCACAGGGCATCCGCGTCGGCCTCCCCTTGCGGCAGCAGATCGGTCTTGTTCAGCACGAGCAAGTGCGGCGTGGCCTGGACGCCGATGTCCGCCAGTACCTTCCAGACCTCGGCCGTCTGGTGCTCGGCGCGCGGCGAGGAGACATCGATGACGTGCAGCACCAGCGAGGCCTCCCGCACTTCCTCCAGCGTGGCGCGGAAGGCCTTCACCAGGTCCACGGGCAGGCCGCGGATAAACCCGACCGTGTCGCTCAGTAGCATGCGCCTCCGGGAGGGCAAGACGATGGCGCGGACCGTCGGGTCGAGCGTGGCGAACATCCGGGCGTCGGTCAGCACCGCCGCCCCGGTCAGCCGGTTGAAGAGCGTCGATTTGCCGGCGTTGGTGTAGCCGACCAGCGCGGCCGTGGCGAGCGGGATCGCCTGCCGCTGCCGCCGCTGCACCGCGCGGCCGGAGCGGACGCCCTCCAGGTCGCGCCCGATCTTGCGGAGGCGGCGGAAGACCCGCCGGCGGTCGGTCTCGAGCTGGGTCTCGCCCGGTCCCCGCGTGCCGATACCGCCGCCCAGGCGCGACATCTCCACGCCTCGGCCGGACAGGCGCGGCAGCAGGTAGTTCAACTGCGCCAGCTCGACTTGCAGTTGCCCTTCCCGGGTGCGGGCTCGCCGGGCGAAGATGTCCAGGATGAGCTGGGTGCGGTCAATGACCTTGCAGTCGAGGAGGCGCTCGAGGTTGCGCTGCTGGGTCGGGGTCAGGTCCCGGTCGAAGACGACCAAGTCGGCCCGCTCCGCCTTCGCCCTGCCGGCCAGCTCGTCCACCTTGCCGGATCCGATCAGGGTGGCGGCTTCCGGCCGGTCCCGGCTTTGCAGAACCGCGTCCAGAACCTCGGCGCCTGCGCTGGCAGCCAGCGCTGCCAGCTCCTGAAGGGATTCCTCCGACGTGCAGCCCGCTTGGCCGGCCACGCCACGGCTCCGCGCACGGCCCCGCAGTTCCAGGCCGATCAGCAGCGCCCGCTCGCGCCCCGTCTCCCCAGGCAGCTTCAGCCCTCCGGCGACTCGCCCGCGGCCGGTGTATCGGGGGGCGGCGGATTCACGCCGCTGGATGCCTGCGCGAAACCCGCCGCGAAGCTGTGGGCCGCCTTCGAGATCACCACGGTCGAGATGGCGTGCTTGAAGATCAGTTGCTCCTGGCTGTTGGATTCCAGGATAAGCGAGTACTTGTCGAAGCTCTTGATCCGCCCTGATAGCTTCACACCGCTCATCAGGTAAATCGTCAGGAAGGTCTTATCCTTCCTGGCATTGTTCAGGAAGGCTTCCTGGATGTTCTGCGCCGGCTTATCCATCATATTTCCTTTGGCCCGGGAGGGTTCTTGCTTTGCCAGCTTGTGGCCCAGCGCCGACTGCGATTCTACACCAAAACGGTGGGAGCGAGCATCTGTCGCAGGCCCGGGCGCGCTCAGATCTCGGCAGGGGCCCGGCCCGCAGCCTCCTGGCAGCGCCGACAGAACCTCGCCCAAGGCACGGCGTCAAGCCGTTTTTCCGAGATCGGCTCCCGGCACTCCTGGCACGTGCCGAAGGCGCCGTCCCGGATGCGGCGCAGCGCTTCCTCGACGGCGCGCAACAGCTCGATCTCCAGCCGGTTCTGGTTGAGGAACAACCACTCGTCGTGGCTCTTTTGGCACCAGTCGCCGGAGTCCAGCGGGTCTTCCGGACGGCGGACAATCTCGGCCACCCGGTTCGCGGAGAGTCCCAGCCGGACCTCGTCCGCCTTCCGCTGGAGGAACTGGGCGTAGTCCTCCACCCGGGCGGGCGTAATCCCCCGGGCGAGGTCCTTGGATGCTGCTCCCATGGCGATGGCCACAATAAAATAGCACGATTTCGCGCGAATGCAAGCTAAATTGCAGTGAAATGGCGGGGTGCCCGATGGTACCTCGGGGCGCGTCCTCTGGTGTCTGGTTCCATGCGCCTCGCGGCGCGCTGGGCGGGTGCCGCCCGTGCTTGCCGTAGCGCGGGCACTTCTGCCTGCCGCGTCGCCACTCCTGGCGACGCGGGGCGAGTACGGGGACAGGCCCGGGAAGCGTTGCGCCGGACGTCGGCTGAAGCCGACGCTGCAAGCTGAAGCTCGCGCCACAAGGTGGAGGCCGCGCCGGCTTACGTCCGGATTATGGGCATCCGAGCCCGGCCGGGTGCGAGAATCGGAGCATGGAAAATCGGGAGTTCGCGCGCCTGCTGGCCGAAACTGCCGACCTGATGGAGATCGCCGCCGAGGACCCGTTCCGGATCCGGAGCTATCGCAACGCGGCCTCCGCCATCGAGGGCTGGCCCGAGCGCATCGCGGACCTTCTGGCCCGGCCCGACAAAAAGGTCACCGACATCCCGGGCATCGGCAAGGGCATCGCGGAGGCGCTCCGCCAGATCGCCGAACGCGGCTCGTTCGACCGCCGCGACCAGCTCTTGACCAGGTACCCGCCCACGGCGCTCGAGCTGCTGAAGATCCAGGGGCTGGGCCCGAAGACCATCGCCTTGCTCTGGGAGCACTACCGCGTCAGCACCATCGACGATCTGGAGCGCATCTGCCAGGAGCACAAGCTGCGGCTGCTCCCTCGGCTGGGGGCCAAGCTCGAGGAGAAGATCCTGCGCTCCATTGCCCAATACCGCCGCCTGTCCGGCCGCTTCCTGCTGGACTTCGCCGACGAAGTCGCGCGCGAGCTGGCCGCCTATCTGGCGGAGACGCCGGGCGTCGACCAGGTGACGCCCGCCGGCAGCCTCCGGCGCCGGAAGGAGACCGTCGGGGATCTCGACCTGCTTGTCACGGGCTCGGCGCCCGAAGCCGCACTCGACCGCTTCATCGCCTACCCCCACGTGAACGAGGTCCTAGGAAAGGGCTCCAGCAAGGCCAGCGCCAAAGTCGGCCCGCAATCGATCCAGGTGGACGTCCGCGCGCTTCCGCGGGAAAGCTACGGCGCTGCGCTTCAGTACTTCACCGGCAGCAAGGAACATAACGTCGCCCTGCGCGGGCGCTGCCTCAAAATGGGGTACACCTTGAGCGAGTACGGGCTGTTTCGCCTGGACGACGAAAGCAGAGTCGCGGGCGAGAGCGAGGAGGAGGTCTACCGGAAGCTGGGCCTGGCCTGGATCCCTCCTGAATTGCGGGAGAACCAGGGCGAGATCGAGTGTGCCGCCGAGGGCCGGCTGCCGCGGCTGGTAGAGCCGTCCGAGATCCGCGGCGACCTGCACATGCACACCACCGAAACCGACGGCCGCGCCTCGCTCGAGGAGATGGCGGCCGCGGCCAAGGAGCTGGGCTACGCCTACATCGCCATCACCGATCATTCCAAGGCGCTGGCCATGGCCAACGGCCTCGACGAGGCCCGCGTGGTGAAGTTCGCCGGCCGCGTGCGCGAGGCCAACCGCCGCGGGCTGCCCCTGCACGTCTTCTCCGGCATCGAGTGCGATATCCGCCGAGACGGGACGATGGACCTGGCCGACGACGCCTTGGCCGAGCTCGACCTGGTCATCGGCAGCGTGCACAGCTACATGAACCTGGAAGCGGCCGAGATGACCGATCGGCTGCTGCGCGCGCTCGAGTGTCCCAGCCTGCGCATTCTCGGCCACCCGACCGGACGCGAGCTGCTCGTGCGCGACGCGTTCCCCTTCGACTTCGAGCGCGTGGCCGAGGAGGCCGCCCGCCGCGGCGTCTGGATGGAGATCAACGCCAGCCCCGCGCGTCTGGACCTCCACGACACTCTGCTCCGCGCCGCCAAGTCCCGCGGCGTCCGGTTCGCCATCTCCACCGACGCCCATCACCCCGCACACCTGGGCAACATGCGCTACGGCGTCACGACGGCGCGCCGCGGCTGGCTGGAAGCCTCCGACGTGGTGAATACGTTACCATTAAAAGAGTTCAGGCAACGACTTCTGGCTCGTGGCTCGTAGCGTGCGACCCGTGGATCGAAGCGGCCTCCGGCCGAGGGGACCCACCGGGCGCGCGCGGCAGGCTGCCGGCCTCCCCGATCAGCCATGACCGCAGCCGCTGGCGCGCTACTCCAGATTCCCATCGAGAAGTACGCCCTGCCGAACGGCATGCGGGTGATACTCTCGCCCGACCACTCGGTTCCGGTGGTGACTGTTTACATCGCCTATGGCGTGGGCGCGCGGGCCGAGGAGCGCGGCCGGACGGGCTTTGCGCACCTGTTCGAGCACATGATGTTCCAGGGCTCGGCCAACGC
>JBEKLW010000127.1:0-6737 GCA_050008815.1 Bryobacteraceae bacterium | reverse complement strand
GTTGTCGTGCTGCGCGAAGAGGCGGCGCTGGCGCCCCTCGCTCTGCCTCAATTTGCACGGGGGCACGCGCAGCAAGCTGTTGACGTTAGCCTCGCTGGCGCGTGTCCGGGCGGGGTTCGCGCAACATCGCGGCTCCGTCATCTACAACGTGAGAATCCCGCGCGCCCAGGAGATCCTGGGAACCGAGCGCACGGTGCACACCGCCGAGCACCTCGCATCGGCGATGTTCTACCTGGGAGTGCCGATCACTGAGGCGCCGGCTGCGCGGCTGTTCACCGAGCCACGTCCGGCGGCGCGGCCCTACGCGGTGATCCATGCGACGGCGGCGGCGGGGTACAAGACCTGGCCCGCCGAACGCTTCCTGGTGGTCGCCGAGCACCTGACGCGGGCACACGGGCTGGAGCCCGTGTTCATCGGGGGCGGCAACGACAACCTGGCGCCGTTTCGCGGTTATCGCGTACTTGCCGGCGCGCCCCTCAGCGAGGTGAAACCTCTGCTGGCCGGGGCGGCGATGTTCGTGGGCAACGACAGCGGGCCGGCCCACATGGCAGCGGCGTTGGGGATTCCGCTCGTGGTTCTGTTTGGCAGACTGGAGCACCAGGTTATCTGGGCGCCGTGGAAAGCCGCGGCATCGCGGACTTTCGTCTCTCCCGAAGGCATTCTGGGGATACGGACCGAGGCGGTAATCGCAGGGATCGAGGAGCTGGCCCCACTACCGTTCAGTTAGCACCGGGGCGCTCCCGCACCGCGGCTACTCTGAGGCCGCGCTGGCGCGATCGGCGCCGCGAGATGGCACGCCTGCCGCGCCATCGAGAAGCGTTCGGGAGAGGCCCTCGCTCAAGCTCACGGCCGGCGACCATCCCAGCAGATCCTTGGCCTCGGCGTTGTCGCAATAGCTGCGCCAGATCTCGGTGAGGCGGGGTTGCTGCGCGCCGGCGATAACCTCGATCCGGCTTCCCATCAGGCTGACGATCTCGCGGCAGATCTCGACCACGCTGAGTTCCCGGCCTCCGCCGATCGGCACGGAGCATCCCCGAGCCGCAGGCTGGGTGGCCGCGGCGACGTACGCCCGCACTGCATCGTCGACGTAGAGCAGGTCGCGAGTCTGCGAGCCGCCCAGCAAACGCACCGGCACACCGCGCGCCACGCAGTCGCGCGCATGCGTGATCAGGTTCGGGTTCTGGCGGGGCCCATAGGTGAACGTGGAGCGCAGACCGCACACGGCCATGCCGGTCAGAGCGCTGGCCAGACGACAGAGCCGCCATCCGGCGGCCTTGGCGATGGCGTAAGAGCAGATGGGCGCCTCCGGCTGCGCCTGCCGGTAAGGCACCGGCCCGTTGCCGTAAACCTTGCAGGAATCGGCATAGACGAACACAGCGGAACCCGCGCTCGAAGCCGCTTCGAGCACGTTGGCCGTGCCGATGGCGTTGCTTTCGAGTGAAGCGGCCATGTGCGCGAAGGTCTCGCCGGCATCGATATCCGCGGCGAGGTGGAACACCACTTCCGGCTTGAACTCGCCGAGAGCCGCACCGAGCGAATCGCGGTCTAGTATGTCCGAAAGAGCGAAGCGGCAGTCGCTCGCGACGGCTTCGAGGTTCTGCAAGCGGCGGGTGCTGCGGGCCACGACGAGCACGTCCGCTCCATTCCGGACCAGGCATTCGGTGAGATGAGAACCGATGAAGCCGGTCGCTCCGATCACCGCCATCCGGCGGCCCGCCACCGGAAGTCCCATCAGAACGCTCCGTCCCGGCGCAGAATGAGGTAGATCGTGCGCGCGAGGATGCGCAGATCGAGCCGTGGGCTGCGCTTCCTGACGTACTCGGCGTCCAGCTCGGCAGTTTCCAGGAAGCGCAGCCGCCCGCGACCCGAGATCTGCGCCAGCCCCGTGATCCCCGGCCGCACAGAGAACTTGATGAGGTGCTCGTCGCTGTAGTACGGCAGCATCTCGGGAATCTCCGGCCGCGGGCCGACTAGCGACATGTCGCCGGTAAGGACATGCCAGAAGTTGGGCAGCTCGTCGAGTGTGCTCCGGCGAAGCCACTCGCCGACCCGCGTCACCCGCGGGTCGTCGGGAGCCTTGAAGCGAAGGTGCTCTATCTCCGCGCGAGTGTACCGGTAGGCATAGAGCTGCGGAAACCGTTCCCTGGCATCGGCGTAGTGGGTTCGAAACTTCGTAAAGACGAACAGGCGGCCGCCTCGCCCGACGCGCAACTGGCGGAACAGGGCCGGCCCAGGTGAACCGAGCCGCACGGCCAGAGCGACTAGCAGCATGATGGGGAACGTCAGCACGAGTGCCGCGGCGGCGAAAAGGTATTCGGCGGCTCGCTCGAGCGTGCTCGTGCGGTCCGGCTCGGAATACCGCGAGGCCAGAACGGCCAGCACCGACCGCCAATCGGCAAACCCCTCTTCGACCGGCTCCAGGAGCGCGGCGCCGTCGATTCGGCCCGACGGCTCCCCGTGGCCATCGGGCCGCTCCGTGCCCAGCTCACCTGGCGCCGGGACCTGTACGTCGCCAAAGTCTCGTTGAGTCACGACCTTTGGTGCCACCCTTCCTTTCGAGCGCGCCCGCCGTGCGCAGCCACAACCGGGGTCCCGCCTCCCCGATCCACCCAAGCGGCCCCCCGCGCCAGCGCCTTTGGAGCAGTCATACTGTCGCCCTGCCGTCGAACCGTCGGGGGGGCGTTCTATGTTACCCTACTTCAATTCTACAGGCCATCGGATAATGGGGCCTGCGTACTGGTTCGTAGGGCTCAGCTCCAGCCAATGAATCTCCGCCAAGGGAACGCGCTCCGGCGCTCCGTGTTCTGTCTGACGCTCGCCAGCGCGGTCGCGCCGCTCTGCTCGATCGGGGCAAGCCACATCCTGCTGGCTGCATCCTTCCTCGGCGTGCTGCTGGCGCGCGAGAGACTGCGCTTCCCGCCTCTCAAGCTGCCCCTGGCGCTGTTCTTCACCGGGACGGTGCTGTCGATCTCGCTCTCCGGACACGTGATGGCGGGATGGCCGCAGGTGCGCAAGTTCTACATCTTCTTCCTGGCGCTGCTTCTGATCGCCACCGTGGTGCGCGAGGTCGATGGCGTGAGGCAGCTCGTCCTGTGGTGGGTGGCCGCGGCCACCTGCTCGGCGCTGTGGGGTCTGGTGCAGTTCGGGCAGAGGTTCCTGGCTGCCAAGCGTCTGGGCGGGAACCTCTACAACCAACTGCTCGAGAATCGAATCACCGGCTTCATGAGCCTCTGGATGACCTTCGCCGGACAGCTCATGATCGTCCTGCTGATGCTCGGAGCGTTCCTCATGTTCTCTCCCCAGCGCAAAGGCCGGTGGTTGCTGGCGGTATGCGCGGTCGTCATGTGCCTGGCCCTGGCGCTGGCTATGACCCGCGGCCCGTGGGTCGGAGCGGCGGCGGGGCTGGTGTACCTCCTGTGGCAGTGGAACCGGAAGTGGCTCGTGGCGCTGCCGGTGCTGGCGGTTCTGGGTCTCCTGGCGTCGCCGGCGGCCGTGCGCGAGCGTGTGGTCTCGATCGTGCGGCCGCATTCCTACATGGATTCGAATCAGCATCGGATCGTCACCTGGCGGACCGGCCTGGAGATGGTGAAAGCGCACCCGTGGTTCGGAATTGGGCCGGAGCAGGTGAGCCCGCAGTTCGATAGCTACGTGCCCGCCGACGTTCCCCGCCCGTTGCCCTGGGGGTGGTACGGCCACCTGCACAACGTCTACCTTCAGTACGCGGCGGAACGCGGAATTCCGGTGCTGCTGGTATTCCTATGGCTCATCGGCAGGGTGCTGAGGGACTTATGGCTGGCCGCTGCGAAGCAGCCCCCGGGTAGGGGGTCCGCCAAAGCCGTCCTATGCGGCTGCATCGCTGCGATCATCGCCGTGCTGGTCGCGGGTTTCTTCGAGCACAATCTGGGGGACAGTGAGATGCTCCAGATGTTCCTGACGGTGATCGCCGTGGGATACGTGGCCCCCGAGCCGGCGCGTCCGCCCGAGCCGGCGGCGGAGTCCCCTTCGGTTCAGGTCTGAAGGGGGCCCACCGTCCGAGTCTCGTAGAATCTCGGAGCAGCGCGGCTCCCGTCCCGGCGCGGGCCTACTTGTCCTCGAACGTGCACGTGACGGCCGTGCCGGTGACGTCGGCAATGACGTTCACCACGACCTTCCTCGTGCCCGATACCCCGGTCACCATTCCGCCCGCCGCATGCCTCAGCACCTCAACGGTGAAGCCGGCCCTCTTCAGCTCGCTTTCGTAGAACTGCAGCACCCGGTCCGCCGAGTCGCTGGTCTTGAACGCGAAGGCTCCCGAGGAGGTATCCGCGCTCTGGCTCGTGAAGCCCTGGGGCGTTGCGCCGGCGTAAGCGGGCAGCCAGGCCGGCAGCCGGACCACGCCCGTGCCGATCTGCGCCGTCCCCTCCGACGTAGTGACCGTCATCCTCCCTTCGCCGCCCTCGTTCCGGCCTTCGATCGAGACGTGCTGACCCTCGGATTCGAACGAGATCCGGCCATTGCGAATCTGCTCGAAGTTCATCGTGACGACCTTGCCGGTCTTCTTGTCGCGGATGCTGACGATGCCGCGGCCCTCGTCGATCGAGACGATCTCCGCATCGGGGTTGGCGGCCACGGCCAGCTTGACGAACGCCAGCTCGGGCCGCCTCTCGAGCAGCTCGGGATCAAAGCCGGCCTGTTTCGCCTTGTGAACCACGATGCCCGTCACCAGGACCGCCGCGAGGATTCCCACCACGAACAGCCCGCCGATCACCAGCAGGATCCAAACGATCGGGCTGGTCTTCTTACGCTCCGGCGGCGCCGCTTGCGGCTGCGCATAGGCGGCTGGCTGGGGCTGGCCGTACGCGGCGGCCTGCGGCTGACCATAAGGTGGCGCTGCCTGCGGCTGACCGTATGACGCGGCCTGCGTCGGTGGGACATAGGCGGCGGCCTGCGGCGGCGGCGGTGGCGCTTGCACAGGCGCTTCGGCCGGGCTGCCGCAGCTCGGGCAGAAGCGCGTATCGGTATCGATCGTTTGCCCGCAATTGGTGCAGAACATGGTCTCTCTCTCCTCCGAACTTGGGGCTACTTTACCACAGACGACGACCGCACTGGATCGCGCCACGGCCCGCGCCGCCGCTGCTCCGTCCGGTCAGCGCTCCCCAACGGCTCGCGCCGCGGGCGGGTGCTCGAGTTCCTCCACCGCGGCCCGCCCCTGCCCGGCCTCCGGCAGCCATGCGCCGGCGCCGCTGAACTCGCCATCCCGAATCGATAGCACCACAAAGGAATACCACGGGCAGGAGTTCCCCAGATCGGTCTGGGAGAAGTACGCCTCGTGGTCCGGGTGCGAGTGGTAGATGCCGATAAGAGCCAGCCCGCGGCTGCGCGCCTCGCGCTGGGCGGCGAGCAGATCCTCGGGCCGCACCTCGTACCGCGTGCGCCGCGGGCCCGCGAAGACGTTCTCGAGCGCCAGAGCGGCCGCAACCGTCTTCACCGCGCCCTCGGCCCGGCCTAGCATCGCGCCGCAGCACTCCTCCGGATAGGCCGCGCGCGCCTGCTCGAGCATCTCCTCCCAAGGTGCTGGTTCAATCCGGATCATCCCCCAACTCCCAGGACGGCTCCTAGCACGCCAGGTCTTGGCGGCTGATCCGGAACCCGTCCAGGCGGCCCAGCACGGTCAGCGCGATCTGTTTGGACTCGAAGAAGGTCTGCGCGACCCGCTGCACATCCTCGGAGCTGATTCGCTCGATGCTCTCCAGGAGTTCGTCGAGGCTCGCGAACCGCTCGAAGTACAGCTCCTGCCGGGCCAGGTTCGCCATCCGGCTGCCGGTGGACTCCAGGCTCAGCACCAACGACCCCTTCATGTAATCCTTGGCGCGCCGAAGCTCCTCCTCTTCGACGGGGTCCTGCTTGAGCCGCTGGAACTCCTGGACGGTCGAGGAGACCACCTTGCGCGCCGCCCCGAGCGACGTGCCCGCGTAGACCGCCAGGCAGCCGGTGTCGCGGTACGGGTTCAGCTCCGAGAAGACCGAATAGGCTAGCCCCTGCTTCTCGCGGATGTTCTGGAACAGCCGCGAGCTCATGCCGCCGCCCAGCAGGGTGTTCAGCCCGAAGCAGGTAAACCGGCTCTCGTGCGAGAGCGGATAGGAGGGCACGCCCAGGCACAGATGCACTTGCTGGAGCGCCTTCTTGTTGCGAATGGCGATGCGCGCGTGCGTCGCCGGCTCGGGGTCGGACCGCGCCACCGGCGCCGCCGGGAGGTCCTCGAACCGCTCCCGCACCAGCTCGACCATCCGCTCGTGCGCCAGGCGGCCGGCGGCAGTGATGGTGATGTTGGACGGCACGTAGTTCCGGGAGTAGTAGTCGGCCACTCGCTCGCGCGTGAACCGCGAGACCGTGTCTTTCGTGCCCAGGATCGGCTTGCCGATGGGGTGGTCGCGCCAGAAGTTCGCCGTGAAGATCTCGTGCACCAGGTACTCCGGGTTGTCCTGGTCCATCTTGAGCTCTTCCAGGATCACGCCTTTCTCCTTCTCGACGTCCTCGGTGAGAAAGAGCGGGTGCAGGACCAGGTCGGAGAGCACGTCGAAGGCCAGCGAGAGGTGCTCATCCAGCACCTTGGTGTTGAAGCCAACAAGCTCCCTGCCGGTGAAGGCGTCCAGGTTGCCGCCGATGGAATCCACCGACCGGGCGATCTGCTCGGCCGTGCGCGAGGTCGTTCCCTTGAACAGCATGTGCTCGATGAAGTGGCAGATGCCGTTCTCCTC
>JBEKLW010000126.1:0-6739 GCA_050008815.1 Bryobacteraceae bacterium | reverse complement strand
GGTAAACGATGCGCGGCTTGAAGGCGCGCACCGCCTCGGCGGCCTCCTCGGGCGCCATGGTGTAGGGCAGGTTCATGCATATGAAGGCGACGTCGATGTTCTTCAGCGCCTTCATCTCCGGCACCGCTTCGGTATCGCCAGAGATGTAGAAACGCTTGCCACCGTACGTCAGCACGTAGCCGTTGCCCTGGCCCTTGGGATGAAAGAGCTGGCCCGGAGCTGGGCCGCGCTGGAGGTTGTAGGCGGCGATAGCCTCGATCTTCCACGGGCCGAACGCCCGCGATTCGCCGTTTCGGAGGATGACCGCCCCGAGGACGGTCTTCGCCACAGCCTCCGGCGCCATGATGACGGTCCCCGTCTTGCGCAGCTTGGAGAGCATGGCCGGGTCCAGGTGGTCGCGGTGGATGTGGGTGATGAGGATCAAATCGGCCAGCGGCAGGGCCAGCGGTGGACCAGAGGAATTCTCCGGGAAGCTGACCGGATCGACATGGATCACCTGGCCGCCGCCTTCCAGCATGAGGCTGGCATGGCGGATGGGGGAGATCTTGACCACACCCTCGGCGGTGTTGAACGCGTCAGTCTGGCCCAGCAGGGCCACGGCGACCAGCAGCGAAAGCAGCACGGTTCTCATAGTGAGTGATTCTACCGCTCCCACCGCCGCGGCGTACTGCACAGCCAGGGCCGTAATCCGTCCGTAGGCCGGCGCGGCCTCCGTCTTGTGGCGCGAACTTCAGTTTCGAGCGTCGGCTTCAGCCGACGTTCCCGAGCCTGCCCCCGCACTCGCCGGGCGTCGGCACTAGTGCCGACGCGGCACGCTCAAGAGCGTGCGCTACGAAAATCGCCGCGCCGGCTTACGGACGGATTGCAGCCAGGTTTCCAGTCCGAATTGGAAGTGTTCTGGTATCATGGGCCTGGGAATCCTTGGCCCCGCGCCATGAACTCCATCGGTGCACGGCTTCGCCAGGAGCGCCTCCAGAGGGGCTTGGATCTTGCCCAGATCGCCGAGCGGACCAAGATCAACCCGGCCATGCTCGAGGCGATCGAGTCCGGAGACTTAGACAAGCTTCCCGGTAGCTTCTTCGTGCGTAGCTTTGTGCGCCAGTATGCCCGGGCGCTGGAACTGGACGAGGAGGAGTTCGAACCGGAGCTGAAGCGCCTGGCGGCTCTCGAGGAGCCGCCGGCTCCCGAGCCGGGGATCGTGGCCCAGGACGCCGTTGTGGCGCCGGTGGCGCCCGTTTCGGAGCCGGCCGGCCGCGGGCGCTCGCCCAGCTCGCTCCTGGCGTTGGTCCTCATCGTGGCCGCCTCCGTCGGCATCTACGTGCTGTGGCAGAAGACGGGCGCGACGCGTTGGCGGCCCGAGACCCGAACCGCGGCGGCCCAGCCGGCGCCGGCGCGGGCTGGCGCGGCAGCCGCGACCGAGACGGCGCCGCGGGCGGCTGCCCTGCCCCCTCCAACCTCCCGCGGCACAATGAAACCCGCGGTGGGGCAGGCGCCGTCCCAGGCTCCGGCCCCGGCAACCGGCCCCGATACGGGCGCGGTGAGGTCATCGGTTGCGCCGGGTGACAGCGCCGCCGTGCGCGTCGAACTCCGCGCCAGGGGCGACGCCTGGGTGCGCCTGGTCGCCGACCGGCAGGTCCTGTTCCAGGGGATGCTCCGAGCGGGCGACCTCAGACGGTTCGAGGGCTCCGTATGGATGAGCCTGCGCATCGGCAAGCCGGAGGCGGTCGAGATTACCTGGAACCGTCAGGCGGTCGGCGAGGTAGGCCCGCCGGGTCAGGCCCAGACGGTCGAGTTCACCTCGCGCGGCTTCAGGGTCGTTCCTCCTTCCCCGAAGCCCGCCGCCGCGCCCGCCGCGCCCGCCGCGCCTTGATGCGCTCGCGCGAGCGCGCGCCCTCCAGCACCAGCAACTCGCGCCGCCGCCGTAGCTTGATCTCGTCGCTCACCTTGCGCCAGAACTTCCGGAAATAGTCCACCGCCGAGACCACGGCGAACACCACCACGCCCCACACGCAGGCCATGGCCCAAGGCGCGAGCGCCTTCCAGTGCATTCCCAGCAGCAACAGCGAGACGGCGGCTACCTGGGCGAGCATCTTGGTCTTGCCGAGTTCGCTGGCCTTGATCGTGTAACCGGCCGAAGCGGCGATGCTCCGCAACCCGGTCACGGCGAACTCGCGCCCCACGATGAGGATGGCGATCCAGGCGGGGACGACACTCACCTGGACCAGCGAGATCAGCGCCGCCGAGATAAGCAGCTTGTCGGCGATCGGATCCAGCAGCATGCCCACCGTGGTGACCTGCTTCCAGCGGCGCGCCAGGAAGCCGTCCAGCAGGTCCGTGGCGGCGGCCGCCAGAAAAATGGCGAGCGCCAGGAACTCGTTGGCAATCACGGCGTTGCCCACCGTGACGCTGCGATTCCCCTGCACCAGCGCCGCCACCAGCAGCGGCACGAAGAAAATGCGCAGCAGCGTCAGCAGGTTCGGCAGGTTCATGCGATCCCTCAACTATAACCTGAACCCGGCCGCAAGCGGCCGCGTTGACGCGTGCTATATTGATGGTCTGATGCCCCGGGAGTACATCCCCATCTTCGTGTTTGCCGCCATCGCCATGGCCTTTCCCATCGTGGTGCTACTGGCCGCGAAGCTGGTCCGCCCGGCGGCGCCCATCTCGACCAAGCTGGAGGCATACGAGTGTGGAATCCTGGCCGCCTCGGACTCCCGCGGCCGCTACACCGTGCGCTTCTACATCGTCGCCATCTTGTTCGTCATCTTTGAAGTGGAGACGATCTTCCTGTATCCCTGGGCAGTGCGCTACAAGTACTTGGGCTGGTTCGGCGTGGCCGAGGTAGCGGTATTCCTGGCGATTCTGGTGGTAGGCTACGTCTGGGCTTGGAAAAAGGGCGCTTTCGAGTGGGTCTAAGCGACTCCACCACCCAGCGCCTTTACTGCACCGATTCCCACCTGAAGGACTTCCGGGCTTCGGCTGTCGAACGGGCGCCGGGCGGGCTGTTAGAGAAGAGCCATCTCGAGCGGCAGCTCGGCCGTAGTCTTTCCAGGCCCGGAGGACCAGTGCGGCTGGTGCCGTTGTTCCTCCAGAGCTGGTGGAATGAGTTCTTTCGAGGCCCGAGATGAGCATAAAGTCGCAAGATCGGGGACAGACAGCCCTCCCGAAGGGCAGGAAATGGCGTTTGCCCGCGGTCTGGGAGTTGTGGATCAGGCAGGTGGCGCTCGCGCCCTTCGTGGAGGCATCGAGGCCGCTGTTGTACCGGCTGGCCTCATTATGGCGCAGGGCGCTCGTCCGCACTACGTTCATCGCCGTCACCGGCAGTGTGGGCAAGACCACCACCAAGGAACTACTGGCGGACATCCTGGCTTCCCGGGGCCGGACGTTCCGGTCGCTGGGGAACCAGTGCGGGGGGCTCATGGTGTCTTTGAACGTACTGCGCGTTCGGCCGTGGCACCGCTTCGCGGTGCTGGAAATTGGCGTTACCGGGCCCGGGCGCATGCGCCCGCTGGCCCGGGTCGTGAGGCCGGACGTGGCGGTGATCCTCACGGCGTTGCGGACGCACACGCAGGGCTTTGAGAGTCTCGATCAGCACGCCGCGGAGAAGGCGGTCCTTCTGGAATCACTGACGCCGGGTGGGCTGGCGGTTTTGAACGGCGACGATCCCCGCGTGGCCCGCATGGCGGACGGCGGCAAGTTTCGCGTTTGCCGCACCGGCACGTCGCCCGATTTCGACCTCTGGGCCAGCGACGTGTCCAGCCGCTGGCCGGAGCGGTTGAGTTTCCGGGCGCACCGCGGCGAGGAAAGCTGCGAGATGAGAACGCAGTTGTTGGGCGTCCACTGGGCGCCTATTCTGATGGCGGCACTGGGGGCGGCCGGGCACCTGGGCGTCTCGCTGGCGGACGCGGCGCGGGTGCTGCGCCGCGCGGCGCCCTATCCTGCCCGGCTCGATCCCGTCGCGTTCCCCAATGGCGCGGTGATCATCCGCGACGAATACAGCGCGGCTGTCGACACCTTCGAAGTCTCCCTGCGCGTTATGCGCGAGGCCCGGGCCGAACGGCGCGTGCTCGTGCTCACCGACTTCTCCGACGCCGGTCTGAATCGCAGGGCACGGCTGAGGTCGCTGGCGGCAGCGGTTTCGGACTGGGCCGGGCTGCTGGTCCTGACCGGCGAGGATCACGAGTATGGCCGGCGCAAGGCGATCGAATCCGGGATGCCGCCGGAGACCGTCCACAGCTTCTCGTCCTTGAAGCAAGCCGCCGAATTCGTCAAGACGGAACTGCGGCCTGGCGACTTGGTGCTGCTGAAGGGTCGAACCACGGACCACGTCACCCGGCTGTATTTCGCTCAGCTCGGGACCATAGCGTGCTGGCGCGAGCTTTGCCGGAAAACCATGCTCTGCGACTCTTGCTGGGAGCTGGGCTTTAAGCCCGCGGACGTGCCCCAGCCAGCACCCGGAGCACGGCGGGCCTGCTAAAGCGGGGCGCGCGCGCAGCTCAGGTACGGAAAAACCGTGCCGGCCTATTGAGCGGGTCCGATGTCCACCCAGGCGCGCGTCTTCGAGCTTTCGATCACCTTCTCGAGGATGCGCAGCATGTGGTAGCCGTCCTCGAAGGTCGGGTAGTCAATCGGAGCGGCAGGGTCGGCCACCCTGGCGTAGAAGCGGCGGAAGCACATTTTGTGAGCGTCGTCGTAGCCCTCGCTGTGCCCGCCCGGCAAGTCGGCGAAGCCGCGCGCCTTGACGTCCAGCAGCGACGGGTCCTTGACGATCAACTGGTTGGGCTCGTTGCGGTGGCCGACCCAGAGCAGATCGGGCGTCTCCTGGTTCCAGATTAGGCCGGCCTTGCTTCCGTAAATCTCGAACTGGAAGCGGTTCTTGCAGCCGGCGTTCACCTGGCTGACGGTGAAGGCGCCCCTGGCCCGCCCGCCCAGGCGCAGCAGCACCGCGCCGAAGTCCTCGGTCTCGATGGGGACCTCGTCGAAGTCCTCTGGCCGCAGCGTCTTGCCGGCGAAAGTCTCAACCGCTACCTTAGGCCGCTTGCGGGTCTTGTGGAAGATCTGGAGGTCGGCGCACAAGGCCGTGATTTCCAGTCCGGTCAGGTGCATGATCGTGTCCATCCAGTGTGAGCCGATGTCGCCCATCACCCGGAGCGGGCCGTTGTCCCGCGCCACGATGCGCCAGTTCCAGTCGGTCTCATAGAGCAGCCAGTCCTGGGAATAGGTGCCCTGCACCACCAGGATCTCGCCCAGCTCGCCGTTCTGGATCATGGCCCGGGCCTGTTGCACCAGCGGGTAGAAGCGGAGGTTGTGGTTCAGGCAGTTGGCGACGCCCTGCTTCCGGGCGATTTCCACCAGCTCGCGCGCCTCGGCGGCGGAGACCGCCAGCGGCTTCTCGCACAGCACGTGCTTGCCGGCCAGCATGGCCGCCTTGGCGATCTGGTAGTGCAGCGCGTTGGGCGTGCAGATGTGAACCGCTTCGATCTGGGGATCTTCGAGGAGCTTGTGGTAATCGGTTACGGTCTTCTCGACGCCCGTCGCCTGGGCGAATGCCGCCGCCAAGCCGTCGTTCTCCGCGGCCACGGCGGCCACTTCCACGTTGCCCAGCCGGCGGATGGCTTCCGTATGCACCCGGCCCATGAAACCCGTGCCAATGACAGCAGTCTTGATTTTCCGCATAGCGTCCCGATAGATTCCTTTCTTCCTTCACCGCCGCGCCGGGTCGCCAGCGCCGGTTAGGGCGGGCGGAGCGGCGGCCGGAGCGTCTGATGCCACCAGACAATGTATCGCACTACCAACCGGCGCGCCAGATCCCGAGCCTGTTGCCGATGAGCCGAAACGCCGACACGGAAGGCATTCGGAAACTTTTGGACGCCAGACTGCATCATGTTAATGTAAGGTTAAGGGGCTTCCTCAAAATGAAAGTGCGGCTTCGGCTGCGGCTAAGTCCGAGTGTCCAGAGACAGTTCGCGCGCAACCGCGATCTGGCTTCCGTGGGCGCCGCACTGCTGACGCCCGCCTCCGCCATGGCGCTCGTACTAGGCGCCTGGCGTCTCGGCTCCGACCTGAGTTGGACCGGGGAATTCGCGATCTCCCGAGGCCTGTTCTCGCACTGGCAAGTCTGGATCGCCATGGCCGGCCTGCTCCAGACCTGCGCCTCGCTGCTGGGCCGTCACGGCCGCGGCGGCGGCCACGAAGCCATGCCGTAAGCGGCCCCCGACTCCTCGGCCACCAGCTCCTGCATAGCAGCGGTATAGAAGCGGTTCGACCGCATTCGGATGTCGTGCTCGCCCCGCTCGGGGAACACCAGATGCTCGAGTTCGTGCAACAGGACCGCGAGCACGGCCGCCTGGAAGTGGATGGCCTCGAGCCGGTCGCCCAGGTCGCCCACGGCGAGCGATGAGACCGGCTCGGGGCGCCAGAGGCGGATCCCTTCGTACGCCAGATCGATTTCGGCAATCGGCTCGCCGAGGTCGGCCGCCAGCCGCCGCGTGAGGCGGGACTCCGCGCCGCGCGGGTGATGGTGACCCAGGCATCCGCAGGGATTCAGCGGGTGGAGCGTGACCACCACCATGGCGGGTGCGGACTCGAACACCTCCCGGTAAGCCGCCCGCGCGGCCGCGCTGAGCCGCCGGAAGGCGTGGGCGCAGGCTGCCTCGATCTCGCGCACGGCCTCGCCGGCGCCACGAGGGAAGCTGAGCAGCAGCAGCGGCAGGTCGTCGCCGGCGCGCAGCAGGAGTTG
>JBEKLW010000125.1:0-6744 GCA_050008815.1 Bryobacteraceae bacterium | reverse complement strand
CACTGCCTGTCGCGGCGCCCGGGTTTCAGCGGGCCAGGCGGCGCCCGGGTTTCAGCGGGCCAGGTCGATGCCCAGCTTCCTCAGCTCTTCGGCGTAGTAGCGGCGCAACAGCAGGTCCCACTCCTCGCTGCCCTCGGGAATCTCGCGCTTCTGCGAGCGGATCTTCTGCCGCGCCGCGCGGTCCACCTTCTCCTCGTTCTGGAGCAGGTCGGTGATCAGCCGGACGATGTCCAGCCGCACCTCGTTGGGCGGCTTCTTGAGCCGGACCTGGCGCGCCTTCCGCAGCGCCAACACCAGCTTGTGCGAGAGGTCGATGACCTTGTCGCGCGACAGCTTCATCTCGTCGCCCGTGTCGCGGCCGGCGGCGCGGATCACCTTGCGCTGCGCGATCAGCGTGTTCTTGATCCGCCGGAACATCTCCTGGTAGCTGACGCCCTCGCGCCGCATGTAGTCGCTGTACTCGCTGAGGATCTCGCGCACCTCGTCGTTCAGCCGGTCCTCTACCTGGAGCTCCGTGGTGATCACGCTGCCGACGAGCTCGGCCACCACCTGCGGCTCGACCGTCTCCATCATCGACGGCGTCAGCTTCTTGACGAGTTCCCGCGCGAGATAGGCGACAAATTCCCTGGCTAACAGCATTCCTTGAGCTCAGCGGGCCGAAACGCCAGCGCGTTCCGTCCCGCGCTCTAAACAAATATAACCTTGATTTCGGGGCCGCGCACGGCCGCGGCCGGCCGGAGCGGTTCGCCCCGCGCTGCCCGGCGGCGCGGCGCCGCGCTACACGCCCGAGACCTGCACGGTCAGAGAGCGGCTGCGCGGCCCGTCAAACTCGGCGAAGATGATGCTCTGCCAGGTTCCCAGCAGCACGCCGGCGTTGCGCACCTGGAGGCACAGCGTCTGCCCCATCATCATCCCTCGGAGGTGCGCATCCGCGTTCGAGCGCTCGCAGTCGGAGTGTTGCGGATCGTTGTGCCGCCAGTACCGTTCCGCCGGGGCGATCTGCTCGAAGAATGTCCGCACGTCCTCCAGCAGCGCCTCCTGCCACTCGTTCAGGAACACCGCCGTCGTGGTGTGAAGCGATTGCAGATGAACAAAGCCCTCGCGGATTCCGCTCTTGCGCACGATATCGTTGATCCGGTCGGTGATATTCACCAACTCCAGCCGTTCGCCGGTCGCCCACTCGATCACGCGGTTGAAGACCTTGTAAACGCCCTCCTTGGAGGGACGAATGGCCTGCTCCAGCGAGAGCACCGGTCCCGCTGAACCGGTGCGAAGCTTCAGTGTGCTCATATGCTCCTTCAGCAGTCCAGTATTAGTGCTGTCTCCCAGGCCCGAAATGCCTCTGAGTTCCTTCTTCAATTATAGCTCGGTGACTCACGCGGGCGCGGCTGTCCCGTAGCGGCGCGCGACGTAGTCGTCCAGGATCGCGATGAACTCCGCGGCAATGCGCTCGCCGCGCAGCGTCGTCAGCAGCCGGCCGTCCACGTACACCGGCGCCTTGGGTTCCTCGGACGTCCCCGGCAGCGAGATGCCGATATCGGCGTGCTTGGATTCCCCCGGGCCATTCACCACGCAGCCCATCACCGCCACGCGCAGGTTCTCGACGCCGGTGTGCCGCTGCTTCCAAACCGGCATCCGCTCGCGCAGGTGGGCCTGGATCTGCGCGGCCAGCTCCTGAAACAAGGTGCTGGTCGTGCGCCCGCATCCCGGACACGCCGTCACCTGCGGCATGAAGCTGCGGATTCCCAGCGCTTGCAGGATCTGCTGGCAGACCAGGACCTCCTCGGTGCGGTCCCCGTTGGGCGCGGGGGTCAGCGAGGCGCGGATGGTGTCGCCGATTCCCTCGTGGAGCAGAATCGCAATCGCCGCGGTCGTGGACACGATGCCTTTCGATCCCAGCCCGGCCTCGGTCAACCCGAGGTGCAGCGGGTAGTCGCTGCGCGCCCCCAGCGCGCGGTACACCTCCACCAGCTCCTCGACGCCGCTGAGCTTCGCGCTGAGGACGATCCGGTTGTGAGGGAGACCGTAGCGCTCGGCCGCCTCGGCCGACTCGAGCGCGCTCGCCACCATCGCCTCCAGCATCACCGCGCACGCCTCCTTCGGCCGCGGCAGCCGCGCGTTAGAGTCCATCAGCCGCGCCAGCAGGTGCTGGTCGAGCGAGCCCCAGTTGACTCCGATCCTCACCGGCCGGCCGTACTCGATGGCCGCCTCGATCATGGTGCGGAAGTTGCCGTCGTGCCGGCGCCCGATGTTGACGTTGCCGGGATTGATGCGGTATTTGGCGAGCGCCCGCGCGCAATCCGGATACCTTTTCAGCAGGATGTGCCCGTTGTAGTGGAAATCCCCTATGATCGGCACGCGGATTCCGGCGCCCTCGAGCCGCTCCGCAATCGCCGGCACGGCCCGCGCCGCCTCCTCCGTGTTCACCGTCACCCGGACCAGCTCGGAGCCGGCCCGCGCCAGCGCGGTCACCTGGCTGGCCGTGGCTTCCACGTCCGCCGTGTCCGTGTTCGTCATCGACTGCACGGCCACCGGATGGCCCGCTCCGATCTGAATCCCTCCAACCTCGGTCACCACGGTCGCGTGTCGCGGCTCAAGCCCCATCAAGTCCTCCGGAATCTTCATTGTAGCAACCCCACCTTACCGGCCTCGCCCCACTGGACCGCGAAGGCCGATGGCTTTTGGGTTGACTTCGCCGGCGCCCCTCTCTTACCCTTGGGATAGGGCGTGATTCTCGAGGGGCTAATCACTTCCACCGCCCTGTCGCGGGCTTTTCTCCCACCGAGAAGAACGAACCCTTCGGATCCGGACGCCGGCCGCTGGGCAGCCGCCGGCGCCTGACAAGAAGCGGGAGAGTCCACGCGGGCGCCCGCCAGAGGGGAAAGTGAGATGTCAAACCAAGGCACACAGACTAGAATTGTCCTGCTCGGTCTCGACGACTCCCTGGCCGCCGAGCTCGCCAGTGCGCTGGCCGGCCGCGAGTGGGTTGTCTACGCGCGACCCTTCTTGTCCCCACGCGAATGTCTGGGCGTGGTTCAGCAGGTGCGCGCCGACCTGATCTTCTGCTCCGCGGAGCGCGAGCGCTATCTGGCGCTGCTGGAAGCCTTCGCCGGGCGCAAGCTCGATTTGCCCGTGGTGGTGGTCAGCCGCAGGCCGGAGGTCTCCGAGTGGCTCGACGCCATCGAGGCCGGCGCGTCAGACTACTGCGCCTCGCCGTTTGAAGCGACGCACCTGCGGTGGATTCTCGACTCCGTGCTCAACCACCGTTCGGCTCCGGAGCTTTATCGCGCCGCCAGTTGAGCGCGGTAGCTGTCAGCGTTTTCACCGTCGTCCACTCTGAGCCGCTGTTATACTGGGCTCAGGAGCTTGGATCCAGCTTGCCTTTCCTGCGACATCTGCGTCTGTTCGCGCACTGCCAACTCTTGCCAGCGCTTGAGAGCAGCGAGGAGACCCTCGTCGGCGGGCAAGCGGTGCTGGAAGGCGTCATGATGCGCGCTCCGCACAGTTACTGCGTCGCCGTCCGCAGGCCAGACGGCCGCATCGTCACCGACGAGCAGCCCCTAGCCAAGCTCTCCGAGAAGCACCCGCTCTTCCGTTACCCGCTGCTGCGCGGCGTGGGCACACTCGGCCAGGCGATGGCGCTGGGCATCAAGGCACTCAGGTTCTCAACCAATGCCGCGCTGGACGAAGGCCGACCGGAGGCCGGGAAACGGGAACTTTCCTCCTGGGTGCTGGCGCTGAATCTGGCCTTCTCGCTGGCCTTCTTCATCTTCCTGTACAAGTTCGTGCCGCTCTACCTGGTTACGGCGCTCGGCAGGCAGCTCCCCTCGTTTCAGAACCGGATCCTGTTCAACGCTTCCGATGGCGTCATCCGCATCGCCATCTTCGTCGGCTTCCTGCTGCTCATCTCGCGCTGGAAAGATATGCGCCGCGTCTTCGAGTATCACGGCGCCGAGCATCGCGTGGTTTTCAACTTCGAGTCCGGCCAGCCGGTCACGGTGGCCAACGCCCGGTCGTTCTCGACCTGGCACCCGCGCTGTGGCACTAGCTTCCTGCTGGTCGTTATGGTGGTCTCGATCGCCGTCTACACCCTGCTCCCGTTCCAGTCCTTCATTCTGAAGCTCGCCGGGCGCATTCTCTTGCTGCCGCTGATCGCCGGCCTCAGCTACGAGGCCATTCGCTACGCCTCCAGGCACCAAGCCGGCCTGCTCGCCAGACTAACCGCGCCCGGGCTGTGGCTCCAGCGCATCACCACGCAACCGCCTTCGGACGACCAGACCGAAGTCGCCGTCCACGCTTTGGAAGGCGCCATGGCGCTGGAAGAGTCGCAGGGCGGCCAACTCGTCATTGCATGATCCGCTAGCCGATGGAATACCTCAGCCGATTGGATCAGACCGAGGCGCGCTATGAGGAGCTGGCGCACCACCTGGCGGACCCGTCCCTGCTCAGCGATCCGGAGCGCTACCGCAAGACCGCCAGGGCGCACCGCGAGCTGGAGGAGGTCGTCGGCAAGTACCGCCAGTGGAAGCAGGCGCGCAAGGACCTGGACGGAGCGCGCGCCATGCTCGATGAGTACGACGAGGATTTCCGCAACCTGGCCGCGGAGGAGATCCAGCGCCTGGAGCCCGAGCTCGCCCGCCTGGAACAGGAGCTCAAGCTGCTGCTGCTGCCCGCCGATCCCAACGACGAGAAGAACGTCGTGCTGGAGATTCGCGCCGGCACCGGCGGCGACGAGGCCACGCTGTTCGCCTCCGAGGTGCTCCGCATGTACTCGCGCTACGCCGAGGCCCAGGGATGGCGGGTTGAGATCTCCTCGGTGAGCGAATCCTCGGTGGGCGGCACCAAGGAGGCCATCGCGCTGATCAGCGGAGAAAAGGTCTACAGCAAACTGAAGTACGAAAGCGGGGTGCACCGCGTGCAGCGGGTGCCCGAGACCGAGCAGCAGGGGCGCAGACACACCTCCGCGATCACCGTGGCCGTGCTGCCCGAGGCCGACGAGGTCGAAGTCTCCATCGACCCGAAGGACATCCGCATTGACACGTTCTGCTCCTCCGGGCCCGGCGGCCAGTCCGTCAACACCACCTACTCGGCGGTCCGCATCACGCATCTGCCGACGGGCTTGATCGTCTCCTGCCAGGACGAGAAGTCGCAGATCAAGAACCGCGCCAAGGCCATGCGGGTGCTGCGCTCGCGACTCTACGATCTGGAGCTCGAGAAGCAGCGCGCCGAGATCGGAGCGGAACGGCGCAGCATGGTCGGCTCGGGCGACCGCAGCCAGAAGATCCGCACCTACAACTTTCCCCAGAACCGCCTGACGGACCATCGCATCGGCCTGACGCTCTATCAGCTCGATACAATCATGGACGGCCGCCTGGATCCGCTCGTCGATGCGCTCACGAACTACTACCAGGCGGAGAATCTGAAGCGGCAGAGCCATGACGATTCAGACGGCGATGCGGCAGGGGAGCCGGCTTCTTGAGGAAGCCGGAGTCTCAGCGCCACGCCTGACGGCTGAAGTTCTCCTTTGCCACGTCCTCGGACGCGAGCGCTCCTATCTCTACAGCCACCCGGAGGAGGAACTCGGACAACTGCCGTGGATCGACTACGGCCGCTACCTGCACGAGCGCCTGGACGGCAAGCCGACTCAATACATCACCCAGCGCCAGGAATTCTACGGCCGCGAGTTCCGCGTTACGCCGGACGTCTTCATTCCGCGGCCTGAGACCGAGCACGTGGTCGAGACGGCGCTGCGCCTGGCGCCCGGGGCGCGCTCGATCGTGGACGTGGGCTGCGGCTCGGGCGCTATCGCCGTGAGCCTGGGTCTCGAACTGGGCCGGCCGGTATGCGCCAGCGAGCTCTCGCTCCCGGCCATCGCCGTGGCGCGCCAGAACGCGGCGCGGCTCGGCGCGCAGGTCGAGTTCATCGCCTGCGACCTGCTCACCGCGTTCGCAGACCGCAGCTTCGACCTCGTCGTCTCCAACCCTCCCTACGTTCCAACCGTTGAAGAGGCCGGCCTCCCGCGGGAAGTTCGGGAGCACGAGCCGCGCCTGGCGCTCTACGCCGGCCCCCTCGGCCTGGACGCCTACCAACGGCTCCCGGTGGAGGGCGCGCGCGTCCTTCGGCCCGGCGGGTGGATGGTCCTCGAGCTCGGCTACCGGCAGGCGGACGCCGTGCGCGCGATGCTGGATACACGCTGGCGCGACGTCGAGCTGGTCAGTGATCTGGCGGGCTTCCCCCGCGTGCTCGCCGCGCGGTTAGCCCCATGAAGACTATCTTCCACGTCGACATGGACGCGTTCTTCGTCTCCGTCGAGGAACTCTTCGACCCCTCTCTCAAGGGCAAACCGGTAGTCGTCGGCGGCCGGCCCGATGAGCGCGGCGTGGTCTCCGCCGCCTCCTATGCCGCCCGCAAGTTCGGCGTCCACTCCGCGCTGCCGCTGCGAACCGCTTACCGGCTCTGCCCCCAGGCCATCTTCCTCGAGGGCCACCCGGAGCGCTACCGCGAGTACTCCGAAAAGGTGTTCGAGGTGCTCAACAGCTTCTCGCCGCAGGTCGAGATGGCCTCCATCGACGAGGCCTACCTTGATATGACCGGCACCGAGCGACTCCTCGGTCCGCCCCTCAGGGCCGCGCACCTCTTGCACCAGCGCATGAAGGAGCGCAAGGAAGTGATGGGGCTGACATGGCTTAAGATGGACCTGGGCATTGACGCCGTGGCGGATAAACCCGGCACCGTGACCATGCG
>JBEKLW010000124.1:0-6747 GCA_050008815.1 Bryobacteraceae bacterium | reverse complement strand
CATGGGATTGTCAAATTGGAAGTAAGTCTCAGCCACAGCCGGGAGTATGCCTGTGCTATGGTGGTGGCTGAGAGCGGCGAATGATAAATATTATTGGCTGGCGATGCTCATAACCGGTACCCGGTTGAGGATCACAGCCAGTGCAGGGCGGTGGATTGCAGTGAGACTGGTCAAGGCGGAAGTGATGCGGGAGATGGACGCGGAGGCGACGCGTCGCTTCCACATCCCCAGCATCATTCTGATGGAGAACGCCGGACTCAGCGTGGTTCAGGCCATCAGGCAGCATTTTTGGGGCGGTGGCCTGGCAGGGCGCAGACCGCATCCGAGCCGACACGATCGACATCGACCGCGAGCAGCGCGTGCTCACGGCCCAGGGGCACGTTCGCACCCGGTTCGTGGATCGGCAGAAGGACCCCACGAAGCAGGCGGCAGCCGGGGCGGCGGCCGCGGCGCCAGCCGCGGCGCCCGCCTTCGTCTCCATCGACGCGGCTGCTTTGGTCTACACGGAATCCAGCCGCACGGCGCACTACACCGGCGGCGTGCACCTAACGCGGCCGGGCATGGATGTGAAGGCGGCCGAGCTGCGCGCCTGGCTCAACGACGCCAACGCCGCCTCCTCGCTCGACCGTGCTTTCGCCGACGGGAAGGTGGTGGTCGTGCGGGCGACGCCCGGCCGCACGCTGAAGGGCGCTGGCGAACACGCCGAGTACTACACCACCGAGGAGCGGATCCTGCTCACGGGAGGCGACGCCACGCTGGTGGACAGCGCCCGCGGGCTGACCAAGGGCCGGGAGTTGACCTATTACGTCAACCTGGATAAGCTGCTCGTGAACGGTCGGGAGCAGCAGCCGGTCACCAGCCGCATACTCCGCCGGTTATGACATGAGTAAGCTCCAGACATTCGAGATCACCAAGGAATACCGCGGCCGCCGCGTCGTCGATGACCTCTCCATCTTCGTCGAGCAGGGTGAAGTGGTGGGGCTGCTCGGCCCCAATGGCGCGGGCAAGACGACGTCGTTCTACATGATCGTGGGCCTGATCAGCCCGGACTCCGGCCACGTCGCGCTCGACGACCAGGACGTCACTGCCCTGCCCATGTACCAGCGGGCGCGCCTGGGCATCAGCTACCTGCCGCAGGAACCCTCGGTCTTCCGCAAGCTGACGGTCGAGGAGAACCTGATGGCGGTCCTGGAAACGCTGCCGCTCTCGAGCGGCGAGCGGCGGGTGCGGCTGGGGCAGTTGATCGAGCAGTTGGGTCTGGAGAAGGTGCGGCGGAACAAGGGCTACGCGCTCTCGGGCGGCGAGCGCCGCCGGGTCGAGATCGCCCGCTCGCTGGTCATCGAGCCCCACTTCCTGTTGCTCGACGAGCCCTTCTCGGGCATCGACCCCATCCAGGTGCTGGAGATTCAGCGGATCGTCTTCGAGTTGAAGCGCAACGGCATCGGCATCCTGGTGACCGACCACAACGTGCGGGAGACGCTGGCGGTCACCGACCGCGCCTACATCATCAACAACGGCCGCGTTTTCCGCGCTGGCAGCCCGGAGGCCCTGGGCCGCGACCCCGAGGTCAAGCGCATCTACCTGGGCGAGGGCTTCAACCTGGGCGCGGCGTAGCCCGGCTTTCGTTCCGGCATCGGCCGAATGGCGGCAGGAATGCCGCCATGGCGGCCCCGGCTGTAGCACAATCGAACTGATGGACTCTGCGCTAAGGAGATCGCTGCCACGGCTGGCGCGGCTCGCCGGCGCGCTGGCCGTTGTCGCGGCGATTACGTTCTTCTACGCGCGGCTCGTGTCCGTGAATGCCACCACGGTGGCGCTCACGTTTCTGCTCGGCATCCTCGCCATCGCAACGGGCTGGGGTCTGGTGGAGGCCATTGAGGCCTCCTTCGCCGCGGTGTTCTGTTTCAACTACTTCTTTCTGCCGCCGGTCGGCGCGTTGACCATCGCGGACCCGCAGAACTGGGTGGCGCTGGTTGCGTTCCTGGTGACGGCGGTCGTCGCGAGCCAGCTTTCGGCGCGGGCGCGGCGAGAGGCGCTCGAAGCCACGCGGCGGCAGCACGAGATGGAGCGGCTCTATGCCTTGAGCCGCAATCTCATGCTCGGCGGCCAGGAGAACGTGGCGGGGCGGATCTCCTACCAGGTCGCGCAGGCCTTCGATCTGCCGGGCGTGGCTTTCTACGACCGCGCCGCCGGCCTGGTCTGCCGCGCCGGTCCCGCCGAGGTCCCGATGTCGGACGACCGGCTCCGCGACGTCGCCGTCCAGGACACCGTCTTTCAGGATGCGGATGTGTGGGCTTTGCCGGTGAAGCTGGGCGGAGCGCCGCTGGGAGCGCTGGCGGTGACCGGAGGCGAGATGTCCGACACGGCGCTGCACGCGATTGCGAACCTGGCAGCGATCGAATTCGAGCGCGCGCGGGCCGAGGAGACGGCCGCGCGCGCGGAAGCCGCCCGCCAGAACGAGCAACTGAAAGCCACGCTGCTCGACGCCGTGGCCCACGACTTCAAGACGCCGCTGACCGCGATCAAGGCCGCCGTTTCCGGGCTGCTGGCGGGCGCGGCCGCCGACCCGCAGCATGAGCTTCTCACCGTCGTCGACGAGGAGACCGACCGGCTGAGCTCGATGATTACCGACGCCATCCAGATAGCACGTGTCGAAGCCGGCAACCTCCGGCTGGAGAAGTCACTGCGCGCGCCCGCCCAGATCGTCTCCGCCACCCTGCGAAGGTTCCGCAAGGAATTCGAATCCCGCACGCTGGAGGTGGACGCCGGCGAGCGGCTGCCCCACGTGGAAGTCGACGCCGGCCTGGCCACGCTGGCGCTGGCGCAATTGCTCGACAACGCGCTGCGCTACTCCCGGCCGGGTTCGCCCATCGCCGTGCGGGTCAGCGCCAAGGAGGGCTCGGTGGTGATCACCGTCGCCGACCGCGGCCCAGGAGTTCCGGAGGAGGAACGCGCGCGGGTGCTGGAGAAGTACTTCCGCGGGCGGGGCGCGGCGGGCTCGGCCGGCACCGGCATGGGCTTGCCGATTGCGCGCGAAATCGTGGAGGCCCACGGCGGCCGGCTGTGGTTCGAGCCGCGCCAGGGCGGTGGCGCCGAGTTCTCGATCGCGCTGCCTGCCGCCGCCGAGCGAGGGCAGCCATGAGCGGGGCGCGAATCCTGATTGTCGACGACGAGCCGCAGATCCGCCGGGTGATGCGAACCACGCTGGCCGCGCAAGGCTACATTGTGGCCGACGCTCGCAGCGGCGAGGAGGCTCTCGAGAAGCTCCGCACAGAGCGCTTCGACCTGGTGCTGCTGGATCTCAACATGCCGGGCATGGGCGGGCTGGCGGCCTGCCGCGTCATTCGGGCCGACCGCGACATCCCGATCATAATCCTTTCGGTAAGGGACGCCGAGAAGGACAAAGTCCAGGCGCTCGACGCCGGCGCCGACGATTACGTCTCGAAGCCGTTTGGCATGCAGGAACTGCTGGCGCGCATCCGGGCCGCGCTGCGTCACTCGCCGCTCTCACCCGAGGGCGGGCCAGCCGTGCTCTCCTTCGAGGGGCTGGAGATCAATGTCGCCTCCCGCCGCGCGACCGTGAACGGCAAGGAAGTGCGGCTGACTCCCAAGGCGTTCGACCTGCTGCACTACCTGGCGAGCAACCCCAACGTCACGATCCCGCACGGGCGGCTGCTCCAGGCCGTCTGGGGACCCGACTACGGCGATGAAGTCGAATACCTGCGCGTCTTCGTCAACCAGCTTCGAAAGAAGATCGAGCCCGACCCCGCCAATCCGCGGTTGATCGTCACCGAACCGTGGGTCGGCTATAGCTTCCGCCCGCCAGCCCGATAGGGCCTGCCAGCCCGATCTTCTCACACCGTTCGAAGCGAGGCGCCGCGCGAGGCCGGCAGATTCAAGGCGCGTGACGGGGTGAGCCCGCAGGCGTACTTGAACAGTACGTCGAGGACTCACCCCGAGCGCAACGCAGAAGATGCCGGCCTCCCGCAAGCCGCAGCCGAAGGCGTGTGAGAAGTTCGGGCTGGGTTAACGGAATCCTGACCCCTTCTTTATGCCTTCTTTATGGGCGGGAGGTTAGCCTCAGACAGGTGACCGTTATGAGGAACGTCGCGCCAGCCGATCCGGGGGTTTCCGCGCCGGAGCCGGCCTCCAGCGCGCACAGCGGACTCGAGGTGGTCGTAATTCATACCAGCGTGCGGCAGACACTGGCGGCGCTGCGCGCGGCCGGCAGTCTCGCGGCTGGATTGGGCGCGCGCATTCAGATGGTGGTTCCGCAGGTGGTCCCTTTCCCGGCGCCCCTGGACCAGCCGCTAGTCGACGCGCGCTTTTCGGAACGGAAGTTCAGGACGATCGCCGAGGAATCGTCAGTCGAGACCAGGGTGGACATCTGCCTCTGCCGCGAGTGGCGAGACGGCGTGCTGCACTGCCTCAAGCCGCGTTCCACGGTGGTGCTGGGGACGGCGAAACACTGGTGGCAGTCCCAAAGGGAGCGCCGGCTGGCGCGGACTCTTCGCCAGCATGGCCATCAGGTCATCCTCGCCACATGCGGGGCGGCCGCCACCTTCGGAGGAGCGGATGCTTGACGTCGCTTACTTGCTGACGGGAGTTGCCGGCTTCGTGGTTCTGTGGTGGATCACCAGGAGCTGCGACCGGTTGTAAAAGGAGGCTGCCCGTGGACTACCTGGTTGCGGGAATCACGGCGCTGTTCTTGCTCGTGTACCTGACCTGGGCGCTGCTGCGCCCGGAGAAGTTTTGAGCCACCTCGACCAAACAGTCAGGCAGAGGAATATATGACAAGCCTGGGAATCCTGCAAATCGCGGTCTTCTTCGCCGTGGTGCTTCTGCTCACCAAACCGGTCGGGCTCTATATGGCGAAGCTGTTCGAGGGAGAGCGGACATTCCTCCATCCCCTGATGCGCCCCGTCGAGCACCTGGTTTACAAGCTCTGCGGAATCCGGGAAGACGTCGAGCAGCGCTGGACCCGCTACGCCGGCGGCGTGCTGGCGTTCAGCATTTTCAGTTTCCTGTTCGTCTACGCGCTGCAGCGGTTGCAGGGCTTTCTGCCGCTCAACCCTCAGGGCTTCGGTGCAAAGACGGTATCGCCGGACCTGGCTTACAACACGGCCATCAGTTTTGTCACCAACACCAACTGGCAGGCGTACGTACCGGAAACGACGCTGAGTTACCTGGTGCAAATGGCCGCGCTGGCCGTGCAGAACTTTGCTTCGGCGGCCGTGGGCATCGCCGTCGCGGTGGCGATGATCCGCGGGTTCGCACGGCAGCAGGCCAACAGCCTGGGGAATTTCTGGGTCGACCTCACGCGCGCAACGCTCTACGTTCTGCTGCCCATCTCGGTTGTCGCGGCGTTGGTGCTCTGCTCCCAGGGCGTCATTCAGAACTTCCACCCTTACACCGCCGTCAAGACCGTCGAAGGCGCCGCGCAGACAATTCCGCAGGGACCGGTCGCCTCGCAAGAGGTCATCAAGATGCTAGGGACCAATGGCGGCGGCTTCTTTAACGCCAACTCCGCGCACCCGTATGAGAACCCGACTCCGTTCACCAATCTCATTCAGGTGCTGCTGATCTTCATCATCCCGGCGGGACTCACCTACACCTTCGGCCGCATGGTGCGCGACACCCGGCAAGGCTGGGCGATCTTCGGAGCGATGGCGGCCATGTTCCTGGTGGGGGTGTTCGTCTGCTATGGCTACGAACAAGCCGGGAATCCCATTCTGAAGAGGCTTGGGATCGCGAGCGCCCATACCGGCAAGCAGGCCGGCGGGAACATGGAGGGCAAGGAGACACGCTTCGGCATCTCCGCTTCGGCTCTGTTCGTGACCGTCACGACCAACGCGAGCTGCGGCGCCGTCAACAGCGCGCACGACGCCCTCACCCCTGTCGGCGGCCTGGTCCCCATGTTCAACCTCCAAACCGACGAGGTCATCTTCGGGGGGGTCGGCTCCGGCCTGTACGGAATGCTGCTTTACGCTATCGTCGCCGTCTTTATCGCCGGCCTCATGGTGGGCCGGACGCCGGAGTACCTGGGAAAGAAGATCCAGCAGAAGGAAGTGAAAATGGCGATGCTGCCGATCCTGGCGACGTCGTTCCTGATCCTTGTTCTCACCGCGGCCAGCTCCATTGCTGCATTCCACAAGAACGGCTACTGGAATCCGCCGGGCCCGGCAACCGCCAATCTGAACAACGCCGGCCCCCACGGCTTCAGTGAGATTCTGTACGCCTACTCGAGCGCCTCCGAGAACAACGGCAGCGCCTTCGCGGGAATCAACGCCAACACCCCCTGGTACAACCTCACGACCGGCATGGCCATGCTCTTCGGGCGCTTCATGTTCATCCTGCCGCTCCTGGCCGTAGCGGGCAGCCTGGCCGCCAAGAAGAGAGTTCCGGTCTCGAGCGGGACACTGCCCACGCACGGCCCGCTGTTTATGGGGCTGCTGGTGGCGACCGTGATCGTGATTGGCGCCCTGACCTTCTTCCCGGCGCTGGCGCTCGGCCCGATTGTGGAACATTTCCTCATGCACCAGGGGAAGCTCTTCTCGCTGCTGCTTTTCATGGGGAGCTAAGCGATGACGACGACTCTGGTTCCTCCCGTTTCGGAAGACTTGACGGCGCTCCTGCCGAAGAAGCTGGCGCGGGCGCGCCCGCTGTTCGATCCCGAGATTCTCCGCCGCGCCCTGAAGGATTCGTTTCTGAAACTGAATCCCGTGACGCTGATGAAGAACCCGGTGA
>JBEKLW010000123.1:0-6769 GCA_050008815.1 Bryobacteraceae bacterium | reverse complement strand
AGCGAGCACACCTGGCCGGGTAACGTCCGGCAGGTGCAGCATATCGTCGAGCGGCTGAGCATCCTGGCGCCCGATGGCCGCATTGACGACGCCGCGGTCAGGGACGCCATCGCCGCTACCGAGCCTCGCGAACAGTCCAGCGAGAGCCTGGCCGACACCGAGGCCGAACAGGTCCGCCGCGTGTTGGCGGCTACCGGGGGCAACAAGAGCCGCGCTGCTAAAGTCCTGGGAATTGAGCGAAAAACCCTCTACCGCAAGCTGGAACGCATGGGTCTCTGACCGGGTTCGGTGCCCTCGCAGGGCTTGTTCTTCGCCGATTCAGCGTAATATTCCTGTCCGGCCTTCGGTTTTCGGGACTAGAATTGAAGCGCAAGGTGCGTTTGCAGAAGTCGCACCACGGTAAGGTGGGGTGTCTGCCCCCTGGAGAGTCGTTGGGGGTGGCGCTCAGGAGGAGGTGGGGAAGCGATGTTCGAGACGCTCAACGATCAAATGAAGCAACATGCCGAGGCCGCATCGAGCAGAACCGAGCGGATGCTGCCCTGGGCAATCGCTATCGTCGGAGCCGTGCTGGTCATTGGTGGGCTGGTCATGGCAGTCCGGCTGGCGGGCTAAGCCGCGCCTCGAGGGCCGGCAGCTCCCGGGTCCCCAGCCTGCGCATAACGGATTTGACCAGCCGGGCGTAGCCAGGGTTTGGATTATAGGTGCTGAGGACCGCTTCTAACCCCTTGCTACGGTAGAGTTTAGATGTGGCCAACCGCGAGGCGACGAAGTGAATCGCCTGGCGGGCGCTGGTGAAGCTGCGGCGTCCTGAATCCCATCCAAAAAGGTTGTTCCCCGGAGCGTGCTTCCCGGCCCCTGTTTCTACGAGCGAGATGCTGGGCAGCAGGCGCCAATCCAGGTCGTGGTCATCGGCGGCTGCCAGGAAGTCCTGGGCCAGCGAGTGAACCGGGCAGCGGCAGGCGGCGAAGAACGCCGTCAGGCGGGCAAGCCGGGGGTCGGGGCGATAGGGGGATGGGGGTGCAGCTTGTGGCAAGCCGAGCACGCTCGGCAGGCCCAGAAGCCCGGCCCATATGATCAATCGCCTCAATCCCAATCCTCCGTGGAAGTAATCCGGTGTTGGCGGGCGCTACGCTGTGTGGAGCTGACTCCCGCCGAATCATCAAGTTAACCCAGGGTCTGTGGGGCCCGCAGTCATGTCAGTATACCACGGGGTTCCTAGCTGCCGGGCCTGCCCTGACTCCGGGGCGGGGAGTCACACTGAGACGGAGCTTTGGGGAGGACCCCGGTCGGTGAGATCCGGCTGGGGGGAGTGCCTGGGCCGGTGACGCAGGGCCAGAGACGCCGGGGGGCGGGCGGTGTCCGAGCGTGTCCGACCGGGGACAGGGGTGACGCTTCACGGGTAACACTTTTCCGGTCCGGTCAGGCCACCGGATTCACTTCATGACAGTTCCTGGCGCCGGTCAAAGCGGGTATTATGAGAGGTCGCCGGCGTTTTCGCCATCGGCAAGGGCAGGGCATTCCGCCTGCCTCGAACTTCCAGGAGCGCGCATTGAAGGCACAGATCGGCATCATCGGTGGCAGCGGGCTTTATTCGATGCCCGGTTTCGAGCTTCAGCAGGAACACCGGATCGAGACCCCTTGGGGTCACCCGTCGGACGCGTACGTGATCGGGCGTCTGGCGGGGAAGGACGTGGCATTCCTCTCCCGGCACGGGCGCGGGCATCGCCTCTCGCCCTCGGAGTTGAACTTCCGCGCCAACATATACGGCTTCAAGTCGCTGGGCGTCGAGCGCATCCTTTCGCTCAGCGCCGTCGGCTCGCTCAAGCAGGAGCACAAGCCGCTCGATTTCGTGATTCCCAACCAGTTCCTGGATCGCACCAAGGGCCGCCCCTCAACTTTCTTCGGCGATGGCCTGGTGGTCCACATCAGCTTCGCCGACCCCATCTGCCCGCAGCTCTCCGAGCTGGTCCACGGCGCCTGCCTGGCCGAGGGGATCAGGGCTAAGCGCGGCGGCACCTACCTGTGCATGGAAGGCCCGCAGTTCTCCACCAAGGCCGAGTCGACCCTTTACCGGAGCTGGGGCGTGGACGTGATCGGCATGACCAACCTCCAGGAGGCCAAGCTCGCGCGGGAGGCCGAGATCTGCTACGTCACCGTCGCCATGGTGACCGACTACGACTGCTGGCACCCGGACCACGACGCGGTCACGGTCGAGCAGATCGTCTCGAACCTCATGAAGAACGCCGAGAACGCCAGCAAGGTCGTGCGCCGGGCGGTGGCGGAGATGCCAGAGGCGCGCGCGTGCAAGTGCGGCAGCGCGCTGGCGCACGCCATCATCACCGACCGGCAAGTGGTGCCGGAGATCACGCGCAACAAGCTGGAGCTGCTGGTTGGCAAATACCTGTAACCGATGACTCAAACCACCGAGGCCCAGCGAATCCTCGATGCCTGCCTGGAGGGGCGTGCATGGGACGACGCGGACCTGCGCGCACTGATCTCCGCGGAGTCTTCCGAGCTCTTCTCCGTGCTCGCCGAGGGCCTCTCGGACCGGTTCGAGCCGCGGCTCGGGGAGGCCTACGCGGATATCTTCGCCCAGGTGATCGCGGCGGCGCTTCACGACTACACGCCCGCCGAGCTGGTGGAGCGGCACCGGCGCGTGCGGCGGTTGCGGGCGTTTGAAGGAGACGCGCGCCGCGTGCGCGCGGTCTACGTGCTCTCGCGCGTCACGCTTGGGGCGGACGTGGCCGTCACCAGCGTGTTGCTCGACGCGGCCAAGAGGCGGTTCCCAACCGCCCGGATCATCTTCGCCGGTCCGGAGAAGGGCTACGAGCTCTTCTCGGCGGATCCGCGCATCGAGCACCTGCCGGTCGCCTACGGCCGCAACGGAGGCCTGCGGGACCGCGTCGGCGTCTGGCAGGGCGTGCGGGACTCGGCGAGCATCGTCATCGACCCCGATTCGCGCATCACGCAGCTTGGCCTGCTGCCGGTCTGCCCCGAGGAGAATTACTACTTCTTCGACAGCCGCTCCTGGGGCGGCGACGGGGAGGAGTCGCTGGGGTGCCTGGCCCGGCAGTGGGCGGACGAGATTCTCGGCGTCGCCGGCGCCCAGGCGTTCATCGCGCCCGCCGAGCGGCCCGAGGCGGCCGCCGACGTCGCCGTGAGCTTGGGCGTGGGTGAGAATGCCGCCAAGATCGTTCCGCCGCCGTTTGAGGAAGGGCTGCTTCGATTCCTGGCCGGGCGCGGGTCTGTGATCGTGGATGCCGGGGCGGGCGGGGAAGAGGCCGAGCGTGTGCGGCGCGCGATCGAAGGTTGCGGCGGGCGCGTCGAGACGTGGAACGGCTCCTTCGCCGGCTTCGCGTCCATCCTCTCGCGCTCGCGCCTGTATGCGGGCTATGACTCGGCTGGCCAGCACGTGGCCGCGGCCTGCGGCGTGCCGCTCGTGTCGGTGTTCGCGGGCTACCCCTGCGGGCGCTTCTGCCAACGCTGGCGGCCGGCTGGACCGGGGCCTGGCGAGGTGGTTCGCGTCTGGCCGGGCGAGTCGCCCGCAAGCGTGCTGGCGCGCACCCTGGCAGCGCTAACCCACCTGCCGGCTTGACTGAGGCGCGTCAGCGGATCTGCATCACCTGAACGGGCAGCCCCTCCCAGGCACGTTCACACGTCACCGCGGTGGCCCGCATCTCTGCGGCCAGCGTGAGGCAGGCCCGGTCGCCCAGAGAGAAGCCCCGCTGCCAGGCCAGGCCGGCGAACTCCGCGCTGGCGTAGGCGAGTGACTCCGTCCAGGGTACGACGTTCAGCTCAAGGTCGCCGAGCAGGCTCTCGACTTTGGCGCGCTCCGCGCCTTTCTGGAGCAGCTTGGTGACCACCTCCGCGAGGTTCACGGCGCTGAGCGAGCACCGGTCGAGGATTCCCGCCACCTTCTGTGAGCCGGGCTCGCCGCGAACCAGCGCCAAGAGCGCCGAAGCGTCCAGAACGTACTCAGGATCCACGTTCGAACTCGGCCTCCCTTTGCCGGTCCGCGAGAAGCTCCTCGGACCAGAGTTCTCCGGCTGGAGCCAGCCTCCGGAAGTACTTCTGGGCGCGGTGGAGCGCCTGCTGGCGGGTCCAGAGCGTGAGCCGGTCGCCTGTGAGGGAAAGGACCACCTCGGAACCGGGCTGCAACCCCAAGCGGCGGCGCACGGGAGCCGGGATGATGATCCTGCCGGCCTGATCGACCTTCGTGGTGAATCCACCCATACTGCCAATTATAGCATTAGTGGCAGAAAAGAAAAAAATGGCAAGAACGGAAGATTGCCCAGGGCTCACCTCGGCGTGATCAGCCCGCCGAGCTTGTCCTGCTCGGAAAACGCGGCACGCGGCTCGGTGGTGGCCGACGTCGGCGCGGGCGGCGAAGCGGCCGAGCGGGCCGGGGCCGGTGGAAGGTGTGGGGGCTCGGGGCCGTGGTGCGGCGGTGGTGCCCGATGACGTGCTTGCCGCCGCAGACCGGCTGTTCACACCGCAATAGACTTCAGAATCCAGAGTCGAGGAGTCCGAAGGCGGCTGCGCAGCGCGGATCCCGTTTGCCTCAGCCCCCTTGCTCACCGGTCATTTGGCTTGTACAATTATCCCGATATCAGAGCTTGATATCTGAGAAGGTCCATGGCTTACGTCCCCGGCTGTAGCGCGGATGTGTTCATCAGCTATGCACACAGCGATAATCAGGACGCCTGGGTGACGAAGCTCAAGGACAAGCTGACCGCAAAACTGAATCCTTTTCTGGCAGGGCGGGCCGAAGTGTGGTTCGATGATCGGATTCAGCCAGGGGTGTACTTTCGGGAGGAGATCCAGCAGAAACTGACAAACACACCCCTACTTGTTGCGGTGCTTTCCCCATCCTATCTCGACAGTGAATTCTGCATCATTCACGAACTGGAGTGGTTCGAAAATCAGGGTGGCAAGGAGATCATTCAACTCATCAAAGTGCCGCTCTCAGCGGGCCAGGAAGTCCCGATACCGCAAGCTCGCTACGAAAAGCTCTATGACGAGCCTGACGGACGCGCCCTGACGGGGCAGCGATTGGAGAGGGCACTCGACAAGATTGTGGCGGCGTTGACCATGAAGCTGCGCGCAGCCTGGGAGCTTCGCCCGAAAGTCTATGTGGCTCAATTGAGGGACCAGGCTCTGACAGAGCTCAAAGGGAGACTTCATGCGGAAGGATATGCAATCCTGCCCAAGGGTCTCCTACCCGCGCGCGTGCCGGACGGACGCATTCGAAATTGGATGGAAGAAGCGCGCGTGTCCATCCTATTGAGCGGCACTCGGGATGACACCCTTGCGCAGCGACAAGTGGAGATCGGAAGGCAGGTTGGGAAACCCACGATCATTCTGGGGGACCGGCCTCACAGCGACCAGATTGCAGCCGTCATCGGCGAGGTTCAAACCACGCTGGAGGCTCACCACAAACCGGCCATCTACTTCGTTTACGACCACCACTCCGATGGCCAGCGGGTTTGCAGCCTATGCGAGTTGGTCGCCGCTCAGGCCGGCTGTGAGGTGGTCCTGCCCGAGGGCGGCGAAAAGTACCACAAGTTCAGGCTCCGGGTGAGCGACGGCATTCTTCTTTTCCGAAGGGACGCCCCGGACGATTGGCTGAACTCGCAGGAACAGTCGCTGCTTCAGGCCGCGGCCCTGCGTGGCGATCGTTTCGTGCCGGAGGCGTGGTACTTCACGCGGAGAACCAATGGGGGCGCGCCGGGGGTTCGCTCCACCCAGGGGCCGCGGCGGCAATTAATCATCGAGCGCGTTGGCGAGCCCGACGTTACCGATTTGCAGCCGTTCCTCGACGCGCTACGATCGCGGTTGGAGGCCGCTGGAGGGCAAATCTCGTGAGCGCAGCCGCGAGCCCCTTGCATGCGGGCCGGATTTTCCCTGGGCTGCGCCCGTTCGAAGAGAAAGACGCCCTGTTGTTTTTCGGCCGCGAGGAGCAGACTGATGAACTGCTTCGCCGGCTGGAGGACACACGTTTCCTGGGAGTGGTGGGGCTGTCGGGTAGCGGCAAGTCCTCGCTGGTCCGGGCCGGTCTGCTGCCGGCACTGCGCCGGGGGCACCTGAGCGCCGCCGGATCGTGCTGGCGCATTGCCGTAATGCGGCCTGGATCTGACCCCTTGACCGCGCTGGCGCGAACCCTCGATGAGACATTCGGCAAGCGCGAGGAACGTCTTGGAATGCTGCGTTCCAGCCGCCTCGGACTCCTCGACGCGAGCCGCGACGGTCGCAATGCGGATGAAAACCTCGTCATCGTCGTCGATCAGTTCGAAGAGATATTCCGGTTTCAGCCCGAGTGCCGCGAACGGCTGGGAGAGGCGGCGGAGTTTGTGGAGCTTATGCTCACCGCTGCGCAGGAGTACGAGCCAGAATATCGAGTCTACGTCGTGATCACGATGCGCTCGGACTACCTGGGCGAGTGCGCGCGGTTTCCCGGCCTGCCGGAAGCGCTGAACGAAGGCCAGTATCTGGTACCACGAATGACGCAGGAGCAGTTGCGCGAGGCGATCGAAGGCCCGGCGGCTTTGGGCGGCGTCGAGGTTGAGCCGGAGCTTCTGAACCAAGTCCTGGCACAGACAGGGGATGATCCAGATCAGCTTCCGGTGCTCCAGCACCTTTTGATGCGGATGTGGGAGGAGCGGGAACAGACGGAGACGGGCTCCCAGATCGGTCTTGACCAGTACCGCAAGGTCGGTGGTTCGGAGAACGCGCTGAACCAACACGCCGACACGGTCCTTAGTGCTCTTCC
>JBEKLW010000122.1:0-12621 GCA_050008815.1 Bryobacteraceae bacterium | reverse complement strand
CCAGCCGCCGCCCGCGCAACACCAGCAGTTCTTCGCGATCGCCGGGCAGGAAATAGCGCGCCTCGTCGAACACGTCGTAGGTGGGCAGCAGCACTTTCGTCTGGGTGAAGATGATGCGCCCGCGCTCGATCACCGCGGCGCTGTTGGTGGCCCGCTTGCCCGTGGCGGCCTGCGACCGGCCCACGTAGCCGCAGATCAGCGCCAGGTCGAGCTCCGAGGTCTCCTGGGCCAGTCGCCCGAGCTGCTCCTCGGTGCGGTCCAGGAAGCTGGCCTTCTCCACCAGGTCGCGGGGCGGATACCCGGTGATGGCCAGCTCGGGGAACACGGCCACCTCGGCGCCCCGCCTGGCGGCCTCGCGCGCCGTCCGCACGATCAGGTTCGTGTTCCCTTCGAGGTCCCCGACCGTGGTGTTGATCTGCGCCAGGGCGATCCGCATGCCCTCTTATTGTACCCAGGGGGGTCCACGGGGCTAGCCCGATCTTCTCAGCCCCCGATCGAGTACATGGGCCGTGGGGGCGCGACGAAGCGCGCGGTGTTGATCTCGTGCCCTTCCCACTTCGCCGCCACCGTCGCCTGGATCATCCCGGCGATCTCGTCATCCGAGGCTCCGCCCCGCACCAGCGGCCGCAAATCGGTCTCCTCCAGCGCAAACAGGCAGTTGCGCAGGTGCCCGTCGGCGGTAAGCCGGATGCGGTTGCAGTTCAGGCAGAACGGCCGGCTCACCGAGGCGACGAATCCAATCTTGCCGGCGCCGTCGGCCCAGTAGTACTCGGTGGCCGGCGCGCGGGGGTCGCGGTCGGGGATCTCGACCAGCGGCGCCACCTCGCGCGCGAGTATGGCCAGGATTTCCTCGGCCAGCAGCACCTTCCCGCGCTCCCAGATCCCCTGCGCGTCGAGCGGCATGAACTCGATCCAGCGGACTTCCAGGCCCCTCTCCCGGCAGAACTTCGCCAGCGGGACGATATCCGGCTCGATCAGCCCCTTGACCGCCACGGCGTTGATCTTGATGGGCTGGAAGCCCAGCCGCCGGCAGGCCTCGATGCCCGCCAGCACCCGGTCGAGCATGTCGCGCCGCGCGATGCTCAGGAACCGCTCGCGGTCGAGCGTCTCCAGGTGGATGTTGATCCTCCGCAGCCCGGCCTCGTAAAGCGGCCCCGCCAGCTCCTCGAGCAGCACGCCGTTGGTGGTCAGCGCCAGGTCGTCGATGCGGGGGATCGCGGCCAGCTTGCGTACCAAGTCCGGCAGCCCGCGCCGCACCAGCGGCTCGCCGCCGGTGATCCGCACCTTGGTGATACCCAGCCCGGCGGCGATGCGCACCAGCCGCTCGATCTCTTCGTAGCTCAGGATCTCCTGGCGCGGCACTAACTCCACGCCACGCTCCGGCATGCAGTAGAAGCAGCGGATGTTGCAGCGGTCGGTGACGCTGACGCGGAGATTGTCGTGGAGCCGGCCGAAGGTGTCGCGCAACTCCGGCATCGGCTTACCCGAGCGCCAGCATCCTCTGAAGCGGCGCCAGCGCGCCGCGAATCACCTCGTCCGTCAGCTCGACCCGCGGCTGGAGCGTCCGCAGGCAGTCGCGCAGTTTCTCCAGCGTGTTCCGCTTCATATACGGGCACTCGCTGCAATTGCAGGCCTCGTTGGGGATGAAGTAGAACCGCCTCCGCGGCGCGAGCTTGGAGAGCGGATGCGCGACGCCGCTCTCGGTCATGACGATGAACTCCTCGGCCGGGGCTTCGGCGCAGTACTTGATGATGGCCGTCGTCGAGCCGATGAAGTCGGCCTGGTCGAGCACCTCGGGCGGGCACTCGGGATGCGCCGCCACCAGCGCCGCCGGGTGCTGCCCGCGCTCCGCCGCCAGCCGCCGCGCCGCGAACGTGGCGTGCACGATGCAGGCGCCCTGCCAGATCTTCATGTTCGCCCGGCCGGTCTGCTTCTGGACCCAGAGGCCCAGGTTGCGGTCGGGCAGGAACAGGATCGTCTTCTCGGGCGGGATGGAGTTGACCACCTGGACGGCGTTGCGCGACGTGCACAGGATGTCGCTCTCGGCCTTCACCTCCACCGAGGTGTTGATGTAGCTGACGATGACGTGATCGGGGTGCTCGCGGCGGTAGGCCCGCACCGCCTCGACCGGACAGCTATCCACAAGGCTGCAGCCGGCCTCGCGGTCCGGCACTACCACCACCCGCGCCGGATTGAGCACCTTGGCCGTCTCGGCCATGAACCACACCCCGCAGAAGGCGATCACCTCGCCCTCAAAGTCGCGCGCCTTGCGGGCCAGCTCGAGCGAGTCACCCACGCAGTCGGCCAGGTCCTGGATCTCGGCCTCCTGATAGACGTGCGCCAGGATGATCGCCCGGCGCTCGCGCTTGAGCTCCAGGATCTCCTCCGCCAGGGTGGTGGTTGCCAGCATGCCCTCTAAACCCATTGTAACAAGGGCAGTTTCGGCAATCGCGAAGGCGGTGGAGGGCGGCGCTTCCAGCGAAGGCGCCGCGTTCCGCTGTCCCCAATATTGTTAGACTCGGGGTGACATGATCTACCTGGCGCTCTTGGGGATCGGAGTTGTGGCCGGGGTGTTCGCCGGCCTGTTCGGCATTGGCGGAGGCTTGATCATCGTGCCGGCGCTGATCTTCCTGTTCCAGATGAAGGAGCTGGAGGCCATCGGCACCTCCCTGGCGGCGTTGATTCCGCCCGTGGGCTTGTTGGGCGCGGCCGAGTACTACCACGGCGGCTACATCAACGTCCGCTACGCCGTTCTCATCGCTGTCGGCCTGTTCGCCGGGGCCTATTTCGGCGCGCGGATCATGGTCGGGCTGCCGCCCCACGCCATCCGGCGGCTCTACGCCGTGTTCCTGTTCGTCGTGGCCACGCGGATGCTGGTCCAGGGCAAGTAGTCAGGCTAGCCCGATCTTCTCACACGCCTTCGGCTGCGGCTTGCGGGAGGTTGCGCTCGGGGTGAGTCCTCGACGTACTGTTCAAGTACGCCTGCGGGCTCACCCCGTCGCGCGCCTTGAATCTGCCGGCCTCGCGCGGCGCCTCGCTTCGAACGGTGTGAGAAGATCAGGCTAGCAGCCTGCGCCCGCGCGGCCCAACCGCCGCCAGCGCTCGCGGCTGCGATTCAGCCGGGGCTGAGGCCGGCGCCGCCGGCAGCGCCGCCGAGGCCTCAATCTGCCGCTCGATCCAGGGCGTCAGGGGGACGTTGCGAAAACAGACGCGCTCGGCGATGATCAGTGAGCGGCGCTGCGGCGCCACGTACTGCCGCTCATCCACCCGCACGTCGGCCAGGAACTCCTCCAGCGCCCTGCGGCGCGTGGCCTCCTCGGTGGCCTTGATGCGCTCCTCCATGGCCCGGTGTTGCGTGGCCAGCAGCGCTCGCGCCTCAACCAGCGACTGCTGCTGGCGCGCCAGCGCCACCTGCAGCCGCGCCTCCATCAGCACCGCGCTGAGCAGCGCGGCTCCGGCGGCGATCACCAACGGCATCGCCGCCCACGCGTATGCGGGCAGCCCCTCGATCACACCCCAGGGAATCGGCCACCCGCCGCCAGGAGTTTAGCCCGATCTTCTCACGCCGTTCGAAGCGAGGCGCGCCGAGGAGGCGGCCCTACATCGAGGTCTGCGTGCCGTCGATCTTCCGCCCGCTCAGCAGGCAGATGAATCGCCGCAAACTGAACCCGACTTCACGGAACCGGAAGATGGCCAAGGCCCAGGCCGCCAGCGTCGCCAGCCTCACCTTCAGCCCGGCGGCAAAACCGAAGTGCTTGCCGGCGAAGGTGGCGGCGCCCCGCGCCCAGTCGGCTGCCAGCAGCGCCAGCGCGTCGGCGGGCATGGTGGGGCGAAGATCGTCCTCCTGGTGCCAGACCGCGCGCACCCCGCCGGCCAGCAGCATCTTGCGGCCCGCCCGGCGGATCTGCACGGCCACCTCGGCGTCGGCCCAGGCTTGCGCGTACCGCTCGTCGATGTAGCGGAGCGCCTTCAGGAAGTAGCCGCGGACCATCAGCGCGGCAAATCCGGCGAACTCGACCGCCGCCAGATCCCCTGCGCCCTCCGGCGCATCCGCCGGATGGAACGCCCCGGCGCGCGCCAGCGCGGCGACGGTCTCCGGCCGCGGAAGCCTGAAGAGCTGAAGCGCCGGCCGCCCCTCGGGCGTCACCAGCCGCGGGCAGACCGCCACCGCGTCCGGTTGCTCGGCCAGGGGCGCCGCCAACCCGGTCACCGTGCCGGCCTGGACCTCGGTTCGCGGGTTGAGCAACAGGAACAACTCCGCCTTGGCCGTCCGCATCGCTATGTTCAGCGCCTTGGTCAGGCCAAAGTTGCGCGGCAGGCGCAGCAGGGTCACCGCGGGAAACTCCGCCGCCACCGCCGCGCTGCCGTCCAGCGAGCCGTTGTCCACCACGATGATTTCAAAGGTCTCGCGTCCCTCGGACTGCTCCAGCGCCTTCAGGCACCGGTCCAGGGCGGCCGCCCGGTTGTAGCACACGATGAGCACGGACACTTGCGCCGGCGGGGTTTGGGTCTCTTCCATCCGGAACCGCCATCATATCGCAGGCGCGCGACGGCCGGCGCCCGCAGGCGTACTTGAACAGTACGTCGAGGACGCCGGCCGAGCGCAACACAGTAGATGCGGCCCTATCGCGCGCCGCAGCAGGTTGTTGGTGAGAAATGCGGGCTAACGCCGCAGCACGCTGTTGTTCGGGTCCAGGGCGACGCGCGAGGGGACCTGCTTCAGCAGCACGGTAAAGGTGGTCGGCTCACTCGACGTCCGCACCCACTGCACCATGGGCTTGCCCCTCGGCAGTTGGATCTCCACCGGCACCCAGGTGCTGAAGTCCCCGGCAACATCGCTCTGCGTGACGGTGCCCGTGAGCCGCACCTGGGGCGGCTTGCCGCGCACCGAATGCGCCAGCTTCAGAGAGGGAATGCCGGTCGAGTAGACCCACTGCTCGAAGAAGCTCTCCAGGGTGGGGTCGAATGACTTGGGCGGAAGGCTCCCGGCGGCGGTCCTGCGGAAGTCCTCGGTGGTGAGGCCATGGTACTGGTAGCGGCTGCGCAGCTCGCCCAGCATGGACAGGAAGCGCTCGTCGCCCAGGCGCCGCCGCAGCATGTGCATGATCCAGGAACCCTTCTCGTAGGTGATCACTTGCCAGGCCTGCGGCGTCTGCGAGGTCGCCAGCCTCTGACCCCAGATGATCGGCCCGGCGGAGTCCACCGTGCGCCCGGACTCGTTCTTCCTCAGCAGGCGCGTTCTGTAACTGGACAGCACCTGATCGAGCACGCTGGCGCCCTTGCGTTTCTCCAGGTAGAGCAGGGCCGAGTAGTTGGCCAAGGCCTCCATGGTCCAGTCGTCTTCGGGGCTGGCCGAGGTGACCACGTTGCCCCACCACTGGTGCGCCGTCTCGTGAGCGTGCAGGATCTCGGAGTAGAAGATCTGCTGCATGTCGCTCCGCGCGTCGGCCGGCCGGTATCTCGGGTCCAGATAGGCCAGGGTCGAGAGATAGATCAGGCCCGGGAAGCCCTGCCCGAAGGTGCCCGGGATCGGCGCCACGGTGAGCGTTTTCATCACCGGCGGGCCGAAATGCGAGGCCATGAATTCCAGCCCGCCGGCAATCTCCAGCGCGAGCTGCTCGAGGTGCTCGGCGGGCTTGATCTTCGGCGGCTCGATCGGGAATGGCGCCAGATCCACGGTCCAGCGGCGCGTGCCGGGCAGGCCCTGCGGCGGCGGCGGGAGCGCCACCACGCGCGGCGGTTCCAGGGCCGCCTCGACCCGGCGGTTGGCGTAGACGTCCACAGTGTAGCCGCCGCGGGTCACGGCGTAGTGCTCAAACCGGCCCAGGTTGAAGCCCGCCAGGCGCACCGGCGTGTCGATGCGGTGCCGCACAGTCCGCCAGTCGCCCTCGGTGGACTGCTCGGCGGCCCGCCCGGCCGCCACCAGATCCAGGTCCACCGGGTAGTGGAAGGTCAGGTCATACCGCGCGAACTGCGACTGCTGGTTCGGGTACCAGGAGCCGCGCGCGCCGACGAAGTACACGCCGTTTCCAGCGTCGGTGATAACCGAGCCGGAATGCTGGAACTCGATGCGGTGTTCCCGGCCCGGCTCCAGAGGCCGCGCCGGGATGACCAGAAAGGTCTCATTGATGTCGCCGCGGATCAGGCCGGACCTCAGCGAGTCCGGCTGGAACACCTCGGCGGGCTCGCCATCGATGCGCGCTTCACTGACGCGCATCTGGGGCGAGATGTCGAAGGCCAGCGCGCGCCGGCTGTCCGGTCCGGCCACCACCGTTGCCGCGGTCCTCACCTCCATCCTCAGCTCGGGGTCCAGCCGCGCGTCGATGCGGTAGTCGCGGATGACCACGTCCTCTTGAGGCGCGCGTCGCCGGCCGCTGCGAAAGGACCGCCCTCGGAAGCGTGTCCACAGGTCGAAATAGGCGCGCTCGTATCGCACCACCACCTGGCCAACGTTGATCTGCTCGCTGGCGCGCGGATCGTAAAGGACATCCAGGTTGCCGAGGGTCTGGCCGGCGATTGCGCCAAAGAAGAAACCCTTCTCGGGGCGGGATTCGCTCAGCAAATCCCGCACTACCCGGACGCTGAAGCTGCCGGTGAGATTGCGGATCACCGGGTCCATGGTCTGCGCCAGCAGCGCGCCCCGGTCGGGCTGCCTGCGAGGGGCGCCGCGCCGATTGAGCAGCTTGATCAACTCGGCGTAGGTATCGTCGGTGAAGACGAACGCGGCCGACCGGAAGTGCTCGGCCAGGTTCGGGGAGCGCGCAAACGCGGCCAGGGACAACCGTTCGGACTGGTAGGGCGGCAGCAGGAGCAGCTCCGCGTCACCACCCTCAATATCGCCGCTGAACACCGCCGACACACGCGCGCCGTTCACCTCCTTGCCGAATATGAGGTATCCCTCGGCCAGGTACACGCGGATGTCTTCCCGGCTGAAGCGGAGGTCGCGGACTTGATAGCACTCCTGGGGATCGAGGCCGGCCTCGGCGACGCGCCGGGCCAGCTCGCGCGCCGGCGTCTGGCCGCCTGCCGGAAGAATCGGCAGCAAAACAGCCAGAACCGCCGCACAGCGTTTCACACGTATAGTCTACGCCCCCGGCGCCGCTGCTGGCTTCGACCGGGGGAGCGATGGGTGCGCGACATAAGAGTGGGAGCCACACGTCGGCTGAAGCCGACGCTGCAGGCTAAAGCCCACGCCACGCACGCGGACTGTGGCGCGAACTTCAGTTTGCAGCGTCGGCTTCAGCCGACGATCGGGCGCGTTGCCGTTCTAGGCGCGCGGCTTCAGCGCCAGAGCCGGCTCCACTTACGCGCGGAGGGCGGCTCTGGCCGTGGCTGCTCCGGCAGCGGCGCGCCCTCGATCGCGGCGCGCGGGTTGACCTGGAAGAGTGCTTCCGCGCGCCCGCTTCCGTAACGCCGGGCCACGTGCTGGTAGGCTTGATCGAGCCGCGGCGCGCGGTCCTCGGCGTCGTGCGCGTCGCTGGCGACGAAGTGAACCAGCCCGCGTCGCATCAGCTCCCGGGAGATCTCGCGCGCCTCCGGGCCGAACCGCCCCAGGAACGATTGCGCGGTCACCTGCACCAAGACTCCCTGCTCGACCCACAGCGCCAGCTCGTCGAGCCGGCTGTGCAGCAGGAAGTTCCGCTCGGGATGGGTGATCACCGGTGTGAGGCCGGCTTCGCCCAGGCGCGCGAACACCTCACCGGTGCTCTTGGCGATCAGCAGGTCGGGAAACTCCACCAGCAGGTACCGGCGGCCGTTGATCGCATACCTGGCGGGGTTGGCCAGCGCGTCCTGGATGTTCTCGAAGCAGAGGTGGAAGTCGCAGCCGCGGTACAGGCGCACGATCCCGCCGCTGGCGGTGTCCAGCTCGGCGATCTTCGCGTCGATCAGCGCGGGATCGTAGCGGAACTCCAGGTTCGCATGCGGGGTGGCCACCAGGTCGGTGGTGCCGCACTCGGCGGCGATCCGCAGCATGCTCACGCTCTCTTCCAGGGCTCTGGCGCCATCGTCCAGGCCCGCGAGAACGTGGGTGTGGATGTCAATCATCAGACGGAGCGGACCGCCGACCGGCGGCAGTCCTGCGCGGTCCCACGCCAACCGGCGCCCTAGATGAACATCTCTTCGTCGTGCGTGGCGTGCTCGATCGTCGTCCTCCGGCCGCTGCCCAGGAAGGACAGGGCCGCCCGGATGCCGGAGCTGAGCGCGTGGAGTTGCCGGAGCGGGCGCACGATTTCGTTCTGGAGCAGGCTGGTCGTCTCCTGGAACCGATTTACCGTATCGTCCAGGACCATCTCGATGCGATCCATCTGAGCGCGGGCGCGGGCGGCCGCATCGGCCAGGAAGTCGTCCACCACGTCGAGCTGCTTGCGGCTGAGGTCCAGCACTTCGTTCGCTCTGCTGGAGATCTCACCGGCGTACCGGCGGACCTCCTCGAGCAGGCGCTGGCTCGTGCCCAGAACCGGCTCCAGCTTCGTGACCAGAATCGTGATCTGGGTCCGCATGGCCCGCGAGGCGCGGTACATGCCGACCAACAGACAGGTCTGGATCACGATGGCGACCGAGGCCACCACGACGAAAGCCGTCATGACGTACAGCAGGTTATCGTTCGTCATGGATCAAGCGGTTCCCCTCCGGTGCGCTGCTCAGGTCTGGCTCTCCGGCGTGTGCCCGCCCACCGCCTCGCGGTAGGCCTGCTTGCCGGCTTCGACCGCGGCCGCCAGTTGATCCCGCTGCGCGCGCACGGCGCTCCGGCCGCGCTCGACCACTTCGCCGGCCTGCTCGCGCAATTCCTCGCCGCGGTGCTTCAGATAGTCCCGGCCTTCATCGGCCTTGCCGCGGAGGTACTCCCGCGTCTCTTCGCCTGACTTGGGCGCAAAGAGCACCCCGATCGCCAGGCCAAGTCCCAATCCAAACGCAAAATACCCGAATTTGCCGCACTCTTCCGCCATCGCTCCCTCCTTAGGCTGTGGCACTCACCTGCATACTACCATAGTAGCTGGAAACCGGCCCCTGGAGACAGGACTCAATCGCGGTCTTTCTCCGAAATACGGTTCCTCGCGCATGCACGAGCGCAAACAACGCCGGCTGGGCGCGGAAGCGCTGTGGGAGTACGCCCTGCGAGCCTTGGGCGCGCGGGCGCACTCCACCGGCGAGCTGCGCCAGAAGCTGCTCAATCGCGCCCAGAGCCCCGCCGACGTTCCCCCGATCCTGGGCCGCCTCAAGGAGCGCGGCTACCTCGACGACCGCCGCTACGCCGAGGCTTACTCCGCCTCACGGCTGGAAAACAAGGGCTGGGGCAAGGCGCGCGTGCTGGGCGACTTGCGCAAGCGGCGCGTGGCGCCGGCCCTGGCCGAGAAGGCCGTCGCCGCGGCCTACCGCGACACCGATGAGGTTGCGCTGATCGAGGCGTTTCTCCGCCGCAAGTTCCGCCGCGTCGCCCTCGAAGCCCACCTGGCCGAGCCCAAACACCTCGCCGCCGCCTACCGCCGCCTCCGAATGGCCGGCTTTTCCAGCGGCAACTCGCTGCGGGTGCTCAAGCGCCTGGCCAAAGAGCCGGAGCTGCTGGATGCGCTGGAGAGCGAGGAGGAGGCGGGTGAGCATCTTCTGCGTTGCGCTCGGGGTGAGTCCTCGACGTACTGTTCAAGTACGCCTGCGGGCTCACCCCGTCGCGCGCCTTGAATCTACCGGCCTCGCGCGGCGCCTCGCTTCGAACGGTGCGAGAAGATCGGGCTGCCCGCCGGCGGAGGCGGTCAGGAACGGACCGGTTGCGTAACCAGGCCCCGAATGAACCCGCTCATCCGCTCCCAGTGAGTCCCCTTCCAGAACACCCGGCCGCAGCCGGGGCACTCCAGAAACTCCTCGTGCCGCGCCAGCACGGCGGGCGGGACCCGCGCGGCAACGGCCGGCTTCGCCGCGGACGCGAGCTGGCCGTTGCAAGCCAGGCAGCGCGTGAAGGGCGCCGCGGCGGAGGCCAGATCGAAGCGCTGCAGCACCTCTTCGAGCTGAAGGCGCGGGCTGGTCTCCCTCACCCAATAGCCGCGCACGATCTCGCTGCGCTTGAGCAGGCCGCGGTCGCGCGTGAGCAGGGTGCGCTCGCCCTGGCTCGCCAGCCGCGCCAGCTCCTCGTCGCTCGAATCGTTCCGGTAGAGCGCGTCGAAGCCCAGCAGGCGCAGGTAGGCCGCCAGCCGGCCCAGGTGCACGTCCAGGGCAAACCTGGGCTGGCGCAGCGGCCGCGGCCGGAGCTTCTCCAGCGGCGTGATGTCCAGCGATTCGAAGACTGGGTAGACGCTGATGTAGTCGCCGTCCTGGATCGCGTGAGAGAAACCGACGGACTCGCCGTTGGCGAGGATCAGGTCCACCTCGGTGTGCGGCACGCCCAGCGATTCGATCGCGTCCCGCACCGCCGGGCTCACGTGAAAGCCGTACTCCGAGGCTTGGAACCTCCGCTCGGGCGGCACGAAGTCGTTCAGCTCGGCGTAGAACCGGATTTGCGCCCGCTTCATTACTGCACGACGGCGGCGGTGTTGACGAGCTCGCCGATCTCGGGCGCGCGGATCGTGACCGTGTCGCCCGGCTGGAGCGCGGCCTGCTCGGGCACGATGATGCCGGTGCCGGTGAGCAACACCGAACCGGCCGGCACGGGGTTGGCCCGCAACAGGTATTCGATCAGCGTCTCGAGGCGGCGCGCGAGCCTCGCCAGCGAGACGCTGCCCTCGAACAGCTTCTGGTCCCCGCGCAGAATCGTGCAGGTCATCTCCAGGAGCGAGACGTCCGGTATCTCACCGGTGGTGACGATCACCGGGCCGAGCGCGCAACAGCCGGTGAAGATTCTGGACTGCGGCAGGTAGAGCGGGTTCTCGCGCCCGATGTCCCGGGCCGAGACGTCGTTGGCGAGGGTGTAGCCGAGCACGCGGCCCTTGCGCCCGAGCACCAGCGCCAGCTCCGACCCCGGCGCGGTGAACTTGGAATCGAAACGGATGCCGATCGGCTGGCCGGGGCCGACGCAGACCCGCGCCGTGCCCTTGAAGAAAACGTCCGGCCGCTCGTGGGTGAGGACGTGATCGTAGAGGCCCCGGCCGGCGCCGTGTTCGACGCCGGCTAGCGACGCACTTACCTCATACGTGCAGCCGCAACCCCAGACCTCGACCGGGCACAGCGGAATCGACGGCGCGCACACTTCGCCGTGGCGAGCGGCCATTTGCTCGATCAGCTTGTCCAGCGGCGCCGCCTCGGTCTCCGCCTTGCGGATAAGATCCACCGTGCTGTAGCCCGGGATCGGCCGCGCGACCCCGCCCTCGAAGAGCGCGGCGGTCAGCTTGTTCTCGAAACGGATCTGCCCGAGACGCATGTCAGTACCTCAGAGAACTTGCCCGCAAACTCCAGCGTCGCCGCCGCCGCGCACGTTCACCCTCGGCAGGCCGGCCTCCACGCCCCCAGACCGCGGCTCAGAACTTGACCTTCGGCACCTCGCGCGCGCCCGCCTCGGCCGTGAAATACGCCGAGTGCTTGGAGAAGCCGAGCATCCCCGCGAAAAGGTTGTTCGGGAACAACTCGAGGTCGGTGTTGAAGCGCTGCACCGACTCGTTGTACCGCCGCCGCTCCTGCGCGATGCGGTTTTCGGCGCCCGCCAGCTCGAACTGGAGATTGCGGAACTGCTCGTCGGCCTTCAGGTTGGGGTAGTTCTCCACCACCACCAGGAGCCGGCCGAGCGCGCCGTCCAACTGGGTGTTGGCGCTCATGCGATCGGCGGGCGTGCGCGCCCCCATCAGCGCGGCCCGCGCGTTCGCAACCGCCTGAATGGCGCCCGACTCGTGCTGGGCGTAGCCCTTCACCGTCTCCACCAGGTTCGGAATCAGGTCGGCGCGGCGTTCGAGCATCACGTCCACGTCGTGCCAATTCCTCTCGATCGTGTTGCGCTCGGCGACGAGCTGGTTGTATGTCGAGCTGATCTTCATGCCGCAACCCACAGCCACCACGGCCAGAACGATCAGAATGATCAGGGCGATTTTCATCGGGTGACTCCTAGTTCTCCAGCCGGTCCACCGCGTCGATGACCTTCTGGATCTCTTGCATGTAGTTGGCCAGCATGGACTTCGGCTCGATGTCCTTGGCCTTTATCTTTCCCTCGCGCAGCTCGAGCAGCCGCTCGAACGGCGCCGGGTCAATGAGGAGGTGCTCGCGCGCCTGCCCGATTACTTCCCGCTTCTCAAACCGCGCTTCCACGCCATGGAGCAGCAGTGCATGCCGGATGAGCACGCAGAAGGTCGAGACCGAATCGGCCAGCAGGTCGCGGAGCAGGCCGGGATCCCCCAGCACGCCGGCGGCGCGCTGCCGCAGCCGCAGCAGCTTGGCGCGCAGATCGTGCTCGACCTGGGCGCGGTAGAAGCGCGTGTCGATCTGGAGGCCGGCCACGGCGTCCTCGCCGTAGAGCACGCGCCGCCGCTCCCGGATGTCGTGGAACTCGATGGGAAAGCAGTCGGTGGACTCGCGCACCTCCGCCTGGCTCATCAGCAGCGGCGAAGGGTTCCCCTTCCCGCGCCACCAGCGCACCACCGGGGTGTACTCCTCCAGCTCGCGCGGCGTCACCTGGCCGAGCACACACAGCACGTTGAGGTCGGAGAA
>JBEKLW010000121.1:0-6851 GCA_050008815.1 Bryobacteraceae bacterium | reverse complement strand
AACTGAAACTCGCTGCCGGGCAGCAGCCCGACAACATCGAGCTGCGGTACAAGCTGGCCCAAAGCTACCTGTGGTCGAAACAATACCAGGCCGCGATCCATGAGTTCCGGCTTCTGCTGACCAAGGATCCGGATTCCGCGCCCGTTCACATGCTCCTGGGCGAAGTGCTGGACGCAGCGAACCAGACCGAGCAAGCCACCGCGGAGTTTGAAGCCGCGGTGAAAGCCTCACCCGGTCAGTACGAGGCCCACTTCGGCTTGGGATACCTCTATTGGAAGCAGAAGCGCTACGAGGATGCCCGTCGCGCTTTCCACGCGGAGCTGGCGAAGCAGCCGCAGCATACGCAAGCCCTGACCTATCTGGGCGACGCCGAAATGCATGCGGGAAACGAAGCGGAAGCCGAGGCGCAACTGCGTCGTGCGTTGAAGCTGGACCCGAGCATCCGGCTTGCGCACCTGGATCTCGGAATCCTGCTGGCTGCAAAGAGCGACTCCGCCGGAGCGGAGCGTCATTTTCGCCAGGCGATCCGCCTCGATCCGTCGAAACCCGACGCGCACTACCGTCTCGGCAGGCTCTGGCTTTCCTTGGGCCGCCAGCAGGAAGCGAATTCCGAGTTTGCCAAGGTCAAAGAGCTGGCAACGCAGGAGCAGCAGCCGCCGCTCATCGAAGTGCCGGGACGCAGGAACCGGCCGGAGCCATGAGCCGAGCACGGTTCGCCCCGCCGCGATTCGGCCGGGCCGCGGTGTTGCTGGCCGGCGTCTGGGCGGCGCTGTGGCTGGCCGGCGTCTGGGCGGCCGCTTCCGGCGACGACACCGCGCCTGGGATCCACTTCGTGTTTCGGCCGATCGATTTCCAGCTCGACAGTTGCGAGACGCCCCAGCGCCACGCACCCGAAACGATGGCCGGCGGCGTCGCCGTTTTCGACTATAACAACGACGGATACTTGGATATTTTCTTCTTAAATGGAGCGGATATTCAGACGCTGAAGAAGACTTCTCCAAGATACTCCAACCGCCTCTTCGAAAACGACGGCACGGGCCGCTTCAGGGACGTCACCGCAAGGGCGGGCCTCGCGGGCGGAGGCTTCGACAACGGCGTCGCCATCGGCGATTACGACAACGACGGGTACAAGGACATCTTCGTGGGCGGCGTTCACGGCAACCGCCTGTACCACAACAACGGCGACGGCACGTTCACCGACGTCACCGCCAGAGCCGGCCTCAACCAGCCGGATCGCCAGTACGGTCCTCTATGGTCGGTCGGCGGGGCGTGGCTGGACGTGAACAACGACGGGCTTTTGGACCTCTTCGTGGTCAACTACCTCGCCTGGGACATCGGCACCGAACCCGCCTGCGAGGCCTCGCCGGGCCGCCTTGACTACTGCCATCCCAAGTTCTACAAGCCCACCCCGAACCAGTTGTTCCTGAATAACGGCGACGGAACCTTCCGCGATGCCTCGGCGGAGTCGGGAATCCGCGCCCACCCCGGGAAGGGCATGGGCGTGGGGATCGCCGACTACGACCTGGACGGCTGGATGGATATCTTCGTCGCCAACGACAAAGTGTACAACTCGTTCTTCCATAACCTGGGTGGCGGTAAATTCGAGGAGATCGCCTTCGAATCCGGTCTCGCTCTCGCCGAAAACGGGCAGTTTATCTCCGGGATGGGCGTGGATTTTCGGGATATCGACAACGATGGGTACCCGGACATCGCCTTCGTGGCGCTAGATAACGAGACCTTTCCGCTGTTCCGAAACACCGGCAAGCGCGGTTTTGTCGACATCACTGAGCGCAGCGGCATAAGCCGCCTCAGCATGCCCATGGCCGGCTACTCGCCCACCATCGCCGACTTCGACAACGACGGCTGGAAAGACATATTCGTCACGCGCGGGCACGTTCAGTCGCTGGGCTATGCCTCGAAGGCGCCGGTGGCGCAACCGAACACCGTGTTTCGCAACCTGGGCGGCGCGAAGTTTCAGGCGCTCACCGCCGAGGCGGGTTTGACCGCGCAACCGCCCAGCCGGCACCGGGGCTCGGCTTTCGGCGACTTGAACGGCGACGGGCGCCTGGACGTTGTCGTGAGCGCCATCAACGCGCCTGCCGAGGTTTGGATCAACGATAGCCCAGGCCGCAATCACTGGCTGGAGTTCGCGCTGGAAGGCACGAAGAGCAACCGCGACGGCATTGGCGCCAGGATCAAGCTGGTGGCCGGCGGGTCCGCTCAATACAACCACGTCTCTTTTGCCGCCGGGTATGCTTCCTCGAGTGCGGGCCCCGTTCACTTCGGCCTAGGCTCGAACCGCTCCGCGGATCTGGTGGAAATCAACTGGCCTTCGGGGATCGTTCAGCGGCTCACGAACGTGCCCGCCGATCGTGTCGTCAAGGTCAAAGAGCCGCCGCGGTAGCTCGCACCTCTCCTCCGGCCAAAAAAACAACCGGCTGACAGCCTCTTCCGAGGCTGCCAGCCGGTGAGGTTTCGGTCGTCCGGGGCATCGGCCCCGCCCCCGGCGGGAGCGGGGCGATGTCGGAATGGGTTAGAAGTACAGCTTCGCTCCCAGTTGGATATCACGCGAGTCGAAAGCGCCAGTGACTGCGCCGAAATTCCAGTTCGCGAAGCCGGAGCTGACCTGGTTGAAACTGGGGTGATTGAAGAAGTTGGTCGCTTCAGCGCGGATCTCGAAACGGCTGCCGCGGGCCTCGCTGATCATGAAGCTCTTGAAGAGCGAGATATTGAAAACGTTGCGACCGGGACCGCGCACCGCGTTGTGCGGCGCGGTGCCCCACTGCCCGACGACGGGTGCGGAGAAGACCGAGGTGCTGAACCACTGGCCCATGGTCTTCGGGTAGCTGATGCTCCCGGCCAGGTTGGGCCGGTTGGTGCTGCCGCCCACGCCGTTACCGCCGGCATTCCCACCCAGGGTGATATTGACTGGAGAGCCGCTTTCCTCGGTAACGATCCCGGAAAGCTCCCATCCGCCCACCACCGACTTCGCCACGCGATTCGAGCTGTTCTTGAGGATCGGGATCTTGTAAACGAAATTGGCGATGAAGATGTGGGTCCGATCGAAGAGCGACAGCCCATTGTCGTAAGCGCGGTTGTATGGGTTGGAGACGTTGCACAGATCCCCACCATCCTGCTGGAACAAGTTCCCCGGGTCCATCGCCCGCGACAACGTGTACGCCACCTGCAGGGTCAGGTCCTGCTTGATATTTCCGCGCAGGCTGGCCTGAAGCGAGTTGTAATGCGCGTTCTGGTTGTTCGCAGCGATGGTGATCGAGTTGAAACCGAGGTACGGAACCAGTGTGTTGTACAGCGAGCCGTTGCCGATGATGCTCGCCAGAGTACTGGGGTCGGGCTTATTGATGTTGCTGATGTTGCTCTGGTGCCGGTTCTGCGTCCCGACGTAAGCGACCTCCACGACGGTCTTGGCGCCGAGCGCTTGCTGGACACCAGCGCTGAACTGGTAGCTGACCGGCAGCTTGTAATCGTTCTTGTCCCACCCGGAGACGCCATTGATCGTGATCGCGGCCGTCTTGCTGAGGGCCTGGCCGGTCACAACGCTTAGGAGGGGGTTGGACAGATACACGTTGCTCAGGTTCACATTGGAGGTGTACGGCGGGTTGGCGGAAGCCTGGTACATGTCGTTGCCCTGGACGCGCTCGTACATGGCGCCGAAGCCGCCGCGGACGACCGTCCTGCCCGAGCCGGTCAGGTCATAGGCGAAGCCGATGCGCGGCCCGAAAACCGCCCAGTGGTTCTCCACCATTCCGTGGGGAACCCCGTTCTGGTCCTCAATTCCAATGCCATTCAGGTAGAACTGCTGGCCGGCCAGCACCGGATTGCTGCTCGTGCCCAGGCCGGGACTGCTGGAAGAAATGGCGCTGGTGCCCAACAGCACGGCCATCTTCGAGGCGTCGTACAGGTAGGGATAGAAGCCCGACATCCGGCCATTGGCTTCGTAGGTGTGCGGCACTCCATCCCACCGCAGGCCCAGGTTCAGAGTGAGCCGGTTGGTGGCGCGCCAGTTGTCCTGAACGTAGGCCGCCCAGGAGACGTTATTCCAGTGGCCGGCGTCCTTAATCGAGGCTTCGTTGTAGCCGGCAGCATAGCCCAGCAGGAAGTCGGCGAAGTCGTTGCCGGAGTACACGCCGTTGAAGTTGAACGCACCCTGGGTGCCGGTGAACAGATCTTGGATCTTCTTATAGATGGCCCAGCTTGCGCCGATCCTGATCTGGTGCGCTCCCCTTTGCCAGGAGACGTCGTCACGGATCTGGTAGTCGTCGGCCTTGTTGACCCACGGCACCCAGTTGGCGCTGTAGTTGGTTCCGGTGGAACCGCCCAGTTGGATCCCCGGCAGGCGGTTGTCGTCGTTGGAGGGGAACAGCTCCGGAATGTTGACGATGCTGCGGTCATAGACGCCGAGCGGCAGAATGTTAATCCGGTTGCCGTTATAGTTGAAAGCCACCTCGTTCACCAGCGAGGGGCTGATGGAGTGGACGGCATGGATGACACCACTGTAGGAGGGGTTGCCGAACGTGTTGTGGATTGAGGGCACGTTGTCGCCGCTCCACATGGTGGTCCCGTAAGTCTGCAAGATCGCCTCGTCAACCCAGTGCCCGAAAACCGAGAACTTGTCGGTGAACCGGTGATCGATCCGGGTAATCAGATCCCGGACATTGGTGGGAGAGTTGTTGCCGCCCCGGAAGTAATTGCCGCTGTTCTGCGCCGGGAAGATCCCCGCCGCGAGCATGGCCTTGGCATTGGGATCCACAAGGCCGGCAGGGATCGTGTTGCTTGGAAAGGACGAGGGGCTGATCAGCGCGCCCGTGACGGGGTCGCAGGTGCTCAGCGTCAGATTATATGGGGCGCTAGTGAGCTTGGTAGCCTCGGCAGTCGAAAGCTGGGTTGCGCAGGGCACATGGATGGCGGTGGAGCCGAAGTTCGCGCCGCTAGCCGTGGGGTATTCGCTAGTCGGCGGAACCCCTACGTTCAGCGCGCCGCCCAGAATCTGCCGGCGCCACTCCAGGTTGAAGAAGAAGAAGGTCTTGTCGCGGTCCTTGTTGTACACGTGGCCGAACGTTACCGGGCCGCCGATGTTGAAGCCGAAGACATTCAGGCGGCGCTCCTGCTTGTTGGGGCCGCTGAAGAAATAACGCGCGTCCAGCTTGTCGTTGCGCAGAAACTCCCACGCCGTCGCGTGGATGTCTCTGGTTCCGGACTTGAACACCATGGTCAGGGTGCCGGCCGAGGAAAGGCCGTAGTCGGCGCTGTAATTGGCGGTCAGCGTCCGGAACTCGGCAATGGCGTCGATCGACGGCATGACGCTGATGGTGCCGGCGCCGCCGCGGTCGAGGTTTTCGCCGCCATCTATCAAGTAGATGTTGTGAGCCATGCGGTTGCCGTTAAAGCTCACATTGCCATCGCCGCCGACCGGGACGGCGACTTGCGCGTCCCCCATCAGGCTGGAGGCGCCCGGAGTCAAAGCCGCGAGTCCGTAAAGGCTCCGCCCATTGGTGGCCAACTGCGTGATCTGCTGGCCCGTGATCACGGCGCTCACCTCGCCGGAATCCGACTGGACGGCGATGGGGGCTGCTTCGATGGTGAGTTGCTCTTGCGTCGTGCCGATTACCAACTTAAAGTCCAAGCGCAGTCGGTCGCCGACGGCCAGCACAATGTCCCTCTGCTCGACCACCTTGAACCCCGCAACTTGCACGCGGGCCGTGTAGTGTCCGATCCGAAGCTCGGGAACCACATACTGACCAGCGCTGTTGCTGGCGGTATCGCGAACCTGACCGGTCTCAGCGTTCGTGAACGTGATGGGTGCGTTCGGAACTGCGGCTCCGGATGGGTCCGTCACAGTTCCCACAATGGTTGCATCCTGCGCGTACGCCGAGATTGCTAGCACTCCCAGGAGCACGCACATGAGAAAAACGACTCGGAGACTAACCGATCTCACATTTACCTCCCTTAAGAACCCTTAATAAAGTGGTCTCGCCCTCCGCGTCCCCTTTCACCCGAGGACACACCTAGACACGAGACCGGGCTAAACAATAAGCTGTTTGCACCCTCCGGGAAAAGGACAGTACGGAACGATACATTCATAGATCTTTGGAATCAGTGCGTTGCGGACTTTTGCGCCGGGGCGGAAGAGGCAGTACGATACTTGAATTCTGCCCGTACTTCTCGTGCTATGATGGGCTGTCAATAGGAGGGAGATGTCTCGCAGGCCAGACGTCGCGGGTGCGCCGACCCTTCTGCCGCCGGAGAGGGCGGAAGAAATCCGGGCGCTGTTGGGACGCGTCCTCAGCAGCCACCACTTTCGGGGCAGCCGCCGTTGCCAGAGCCTGCTGCGGCATATCACCGAGCGGACCCTCGCGGGCGACACCCGGTCCCTCAAGGAACGCATCCTCGGCGTGGAGGTCTTCGAACGCACGCCGGATTACGACACCAGTCAGGACCCCGTCGTTCGAGCGACCGCGGCCGAGATTCGGAAACGACTCGCGCAGTACTACCAGGAGCCCGGGCACGAGCCCGAGCCCCGCATCGAGTTGGTCTCGGGATCCTATGTCGTCGAGTTCCACTTCAACGGAGTGGCCGCGCCAGCCGCTAAGAAGCCTCGCTCGCGATATCCTCTTGTCGTTGCATGCGCCGGCGCTGCTGCACTTCTGGCCCTGGTTATCGCCCAGGTCTGGCCGCACTGGTCGCGCTCCAGTCTCGACCAGTTCTGGGCCCCCGTCCTCAAATCGCCGGGGCCCGTCCTGATTTCCACGGGGCAGCCGATCACGTACATCTTGAGGTCGGTTCAGGCGCAGGACGCAATTCAAGGCATTGGCGGCGCTCCCCAGCCGCCC
>JBEKLW010000120.1:0-12622 GCA_050008815.1 Bryobacteraceae bacterium | reverse complement strand
TAGTGCTAGAAAGCGCTATGGGGCCGTGGCTCAGCGCGCCAGCCATCCTCCGTCCACGACGAGCACGTGTCCATTCAGGTAATCGCTGGCGGCGGAAGCCAGGAACACCGCGGCTCCCGCCAGGTCCTGCGGCGTCCCCCATCGGCCGGCCGGGATCCGGTCGAGGATCTGCCGGCTGCGCTCCGGGTCCGCGCGCAAAGCGGCGGTGTTGTCGGTGGCCATGTAGCCGGGTGCAATGGCGTTGACGTTGATGCCCTTGGGCGCCCACTCATTGGCCAGCGCCTTCGTCAGTTGCGCCACCGCGCCCTTGGAGGCGGCGTAGGAGGGGACGAACACGCCGCCCTGGAACGAGAGCAGCGAGGCAATGTTGATGATCTTGCCGCTGCCCTGCTTGAGCATGTGGCGGCCGGCGAACTGGCACAGCCGAAAGATGGCATTGAGATTGATCTCGATAACCTCCAGCCAGTCTTTCTCCGGGAACTCCGCCGCGGGCGCGCGCCGGATGATGCCGGCGTTATTCACGAGTATGTCGATGGACCCGAGCTCGCGGACCGTGAGCTCGACCAGCTCCTCGCAAGCCTTCGCATTGGATACGTCGGCGACGGCCCGCACGGGCCTTGCGCCCGCCGCCGCGACCGCCGCGCAGACTTCTTCAATCCCCCGCTCGTCCTTCCCGTGGACGACCACGTTGGCGCCCGCCTGGGCGAATCCCACCGCGATGCCGGCGCCCAAACCGACCCGGGAGCCGGTCACCAGTGCGTTCTTTCCCTTCAAACTGAACGTATCGAGGACCATCCCTGCACTCCACTCCTATTCAATGCTCGCGCGCTCCAGTCTCGGCACGATGCTGTGGATGATGATAAGGGCCGTCAGGTATGCCGAGCCGGCCACGATGAACACCGGCACATAGCTGCCGGTAAACTGCAACAGGAAACCGATGAATGTCGAGATAAACATTCCTCCGACCGCGCCGCCGAACCCGCCGATTCCCACCACCGAAGCGACGGCGCGGCGCGGGAACATGTCCGAGACCGTCGTGAAAAGGTTCGCCGACCAGCCTTGATGAGCAGCCGTGGCGAGCCCCACCAGCGCCACTGCGCCCCAGAGGCTGCTCACCTTGGCGGCGAATACGATTGGCACCACGCAGAGCGCGCAGATCAGCATGGAGATCTTCCGCGCCCGGTTGGCGCTCCAGCCCCGCTTGAGGAACGCGGCGGGCAACCAGCCGCCCGTAATGCTCCCGACGTCCGCCATGACATAGATGGCCACCAGCGGCGGGCCGAGCTCGGTCAGGCTCAGCCCGTGCCGACTGTGCAGGAACTTCGGCAGCCAATACAGGTAAAACCACCAGATCGGGTCCGTCAGGAACTTCCCGACGAGAAAGGCCCAGGTCTGCCGGTGAGCCAGAAGCCGGGCCCAGGGGATTCTGACAGTGGGCTCGGACGGATCGCTCTGGATGTAGTCGAGCTCCGGCTTTAACACCTTGCGGTGCTCCTCCGGACGGCGGTACATGGCGAGCCAGGTGACTAACCAGATGGCGCTGAACAGGCCTGTGAACAGGAACGCGGAGCGCCAGCCATAGCGCACCGCCATCCAGGGCACAACCAGCGGCGCGACGATCGCGCCAATGTTCGTGCCGGAGTTAAAGATGCCCGTCGCGAGCGCGCGCTCTTTCCTGGGAAACCATTCGGCGACCGTTTTGATCGCGGCGGGGAAGCTGCCCGATTCGCCCAGGCCAAGCATGAACCGCGCAAAGCCGAACCCGAGCACGGAGCTCGCGAGCGCATGGCCCATCGCCGACAGGCTCCAGATCCCGATCGCCACGGCGTAGCCGATGCGCGTACCGACACGGTCAATGAACCTCCCCACCAGCAGCATTCCCAGCGCGTAGGCGGCCTGGAATGCCGTGACGATGTAGCCGTACTGGATCTCATTCCATCCGATCACTCTCTGCAGCTCGGGCGCGAGGACGCCGAGGACCTGGCGGTCGACGTAGTTGATGGTCGCCGCAAAAAACAGAAGGGCGCAGATGCGCCAGCGGTAGTGGCCGATCTTTGCTGCCCGGCCCCCCGTTGATCTGGTCCCCGGCGCTACGCGGGCGCCAGCACCCGCTCCCTCATCTGGTGTCGGCAGTGCGCCCTCCTCGCGGCAGCCGCTTCACTTGCGGCTGGCCTCCAGACCCGATCCGCCCTTTTCAAAGCCCGGCTGGACATTAACCACCCCAAACTGCCGGTCCTCCTTCTCGCGGTGCGCCGCCATGGCCCACACGAAACCGATTGAATGGCCTGGAATGGAGACGTTGGGATGATACCCGCTGGGCATGAGAACGGCGTCGCCATCGCGCACCACGGTCACCAGCTCGGGATACTCGGTGTTGTCGTACACGAGCTGTATGGCGAACGCCGGCTCCGGCATGCTGACGTAGATGTACATCTCCTCCAGCATCGCGGTGTGCTCGTGAGGGGGCCAGCTCGTCCAATTCCCCGGATCGGAGATGGTGAACCCCGCCACCAACCGGCCGGCCTCGACGTTCTTGCCAAGGAGAATGTTCAGGTGCCGCCTCTGCCCCGGCTCGCCCGCGGTGAACTTCAGAGCGGGATCCTTCGAAATCTCGGCGTACTTCACCACCTGCAGCGGGTAACGGTTCGACACGTCCGCGGCGAGCTCGACAATGTCGGCTTGCGCATCGGCGCTCACCCGCACGGCGGAGTCGCGAGGGATGTAAATGGCGTCGTGCTGCACCAGGTCGAAGTCCTGGCCGTCCACGCCAACCCGGGCCGCGCCCGCCAGCAGGATCAGACCGGTCTCGCGCTCGCCCGTGTCGAACGAAACGGATTTCGTATCGCCGTTGAGAATGATTCGCCCGTAGCAGAGATGCCGGTTGGTGCTGTTGGCCGGCGTGACGGAGATGAGCCGGCCGACATGCGCGTTTGTTTTTCGGAAGACCATCTGGCGGGCCGCGTTCTCGACTTCCACTGACATTGGCCTTGCTCCTTCGCTCGTGCTCACAGCGTTCTGCGCCGCCGCGCGGGACCGCCCCTTCCGCTATCGCTCGATGATGCGCCGCAGCGGCCGGACGTAGATGTTCCGGAAGGCCACCGGGCCGTGATCGCCCTGAAGCATCAGCGGGTTGAGCGGCGCTTCGGGGTGGCTCATGGCGGCGCGAGTCGCCCCGTCCACTTCCACGTCCTTCTGAACCAGAACCCCGTTGTAAACCACGCGGAGGAACCTGGCGTTGGCGATCTTCCTGCCGCTCGCGTCGAAGCGCGGCGCCTGGAACCAGATGTGATAGGACTGCCACTGTCCGGGCTCGCGGCAAACGTTGACGCGCGGCGCTGAGCCCCCTACGCCCTCCTCGTTGATCCAACGATGATAAATGCCGCCGGCGTCGGAGGAGGTCGGAGGATCCACCGAGGCGAAACTGTCGAAGATCTGCACCTCGTATAGCCCCTGGAGGTAAACGCCGGAGTTCGATCCCTTGGCGAGCATGAACTCCAAGTACAACTCGACGTCGCCATACGTCTCGTTGGTGACGAGGTCGCAGGAGAGACCGCGGCGGCCGTTCAGCAGCCGATCGCCGGGCATGGGCGCCGGCGTCAGCGCCTTCGGCCCCAGCCAGCGATCCCAGATGACGCCGCGAGTGGTGAGCCATTCATTCGGCAGCCGATTGTCGCTGCAATGCCAGCCGCCCAAGTCCCTGCCGTTGAACAGGGGCGTCCAGCCGTCCTCGATGAGGAAGGGCGCGTCGCCGTGGTCGTCGCCGTCATTGAAACTGGGCAGCCGTTGAGCGGTCAGCGCCGTGGCAAACGCCAGCGCGAGAACGATGGTCCGCATCATGAGAAGCCAGCGTAACAGAACCCGCCGAAGGCGTGCTAGCGGCTGTCGGCCAATGCCTTGGAATCGTATCCGAAACGGCCCAGCAGGAAGAAGGCCGCCCCCGGGCGTTCGCGGCGGTCCAAGGCGATGGCTGCGGCCCTCTCAGCGGCGGGCATCTGGATTTCGAAGCCGGCGGCGCCGGTGCCCGCGAGCTTGTTCAGGAGCGGTCGAACGGCGGTGCGTCCCCCTTGAGCGGCGCGCGCGGGCAGCTCCCAATAGAACTGTGTTCCGCCGCCGGCGGGGAGTTCACCCGGGTACGGCGCCGAGGTCCGCAGCGGCAGGTGCGTGCCCCGGGCCGCGCCCGCGACGGCCCGCGCGCCGGCGGCGACGTCGAGCGTGATGCGCCGCCCGGCGTCGCGCACCGTGCGGACGGTGTGCATCGCCGCGTCGGTGTCCATGCGTAGTTGCACGCTGCGGATGGCCGGGCAGGCGGCCAGGATTCGGGCTAGCGCGGCGTCCCAGCCGGCCGCCCCCCCCGGCGGCGCCCAAACGCCGAGCGTGAACTCCATCCCGTAGTCGGTGGCGGCCTGGGAGAGGAACTGGAGAGTCCCGAGGTCCCGCTCCTCGACAGAGGGCGTCGCGGGCAGCGGGTCGGGGAGAGGCGCGAGGAAGCGAGACAGGTCCGTCACCACCAGGTTGAAGCGGTTGAAGCGGTTGCGCGCCAGGGTGCGCAGCAGGCTCAGCCAGTCGCCGCGGGAGTGAAACGAGTCGGGGTCGCCGTCGAAGTCCTCGAAGCGGACCCGGACGCCCCGGATGGCGAACGCCGGCGCGCCCCGGGAGGCCCGCACGCGGCCGTTGGCGCGGACCTGTTCGGCAGCGTCCAGCAGCCCGTACATCACGCCGCGGAGGTCGCCGCCCGTGACCAGCCCGGAGGCGATCCGGTAGGTTTCCGGAGGGTCGGTGCTCACCTCGGTCGTGAGCCGGACGGCGCGGGCGGCGAGACCCCGCGCGGCTAGCGCCTGCTCGAACTCGGCCATGCCGAACTCGACCGGTCCAGCCCAGGCCACCAGGGCCAGCGCGGCCCCCGCAATGAAAACCTTACTCAGCAACCGATGTCCACCCACGTCGTGACAGATCCCAGTAGATTACCGCGCCGGCGGCGACGCCCAGGGCGATCAGCGACAGCCCGAGCGCGGTCTCGTTGAGCAGCAGCTTGCCGATGCCGAACAGCCAACCGTAAATCAGGACGGCGCCGCAGATCCAGGCCAGCAGGTTGCGCCAGCCGTCGCGCGACGGCGTCACCTCAGGCGTCAGCCGCGCCACCTCCCGCCAGCCCGCCAGAGAGGGCCGCGTGCGGCGATAGAACGCCATCAGCGTGTCTCGCTTCTCCGGCGGCGTCAGCAGCGTGACCGCCAGCCAAACCACCGTCGTGACGGAGACGGTCACTATCATGACCCAGGCGAAATCGAGCGGCTTGTCGATGTCCAGGCCGCGCAGGACCAGCGTGACCGAGACCACGAAGGCCGAGACCATCGCCGCGACCTCGCTCCAAGCGTTGATTCGCCACCAGTACCACCGTAGCAGCAGCACCAGGCCGGTGCCGGCGCCGATCACCAGCAGCAGCTTCCAGGCGAACGCAATCGAGGTGAAGTAGTGCGTCACGACGGCGGAGCAAATGGTCAGCAGGACGGTGGCGAGCTGAGACGCACGCACGTAGTGCTTCTCGCTGGCGTTCTTCTTCCAGAAGCGCCGGTAGAAGTCGTTGATCAGGTAGCTGGCGCCCCAGTTGAGCTGGGTGGCCACGGTGGACATGTACGCGGCCGCGAACGCGGCCAGCATCACAGCGTCGCCAGCAGCGAGTGACGCTCGTCGCGGGCGCAGAACATGCGTTGGGCCACGTAGCCGCCGCCGCCCGGCTCGGCGCCCGGGTACCAGCTCGCCCACCAGCTCATGCCGATGTAGACGAAGAACGTCAGCAGCGGTAGCAGCGTCGAGTCCGGGCTGGGGAGGAAGTTGAGCGCCGAGCTGCGGCCGGCCAGGGCGAGTTTCGCCTTCATGCCCTCGATGCCGCCCACCGCGCCCAGGGCGAACACGGCCAGCACGATCACCATGCCCATCTTGATGACGAACTGGACTAGGTCGGTGACCAGCACGCCCCAGAGGCCCGACAGCGTCGAGATGAACGAGGTCACCGCGATGATGCCGAGGACGATGAGGAGCGCCTGCGTCTTGCTGACACCCAGCACGGCGGCCAGGATCTTGGTCATGGCCAGATTGACCCAGCCGAGCACGATGCAGTTGATCGGAAGCCCCAGATACAAGGCGCGAAAGCCGCGCAGGAACGCGGCGGGCCGGCCGGAGTAGCGGATCTCGGCGAACTCGACGTCGGTCATGACGCCGGCGCGCCGCCACAGGCGGGCGTAAAAGAAGACTGTCAGCATCCCGCCCGCCACCATGTTCCACCAGAGCCAGTTGCCGGCTATGCCGTCCCTGGCCACCAGGCCCGTGACGGCCAGCGGCGTGTCGGCCGCGAAAGTCGTGGCGACCATCGACGTGCCGGCCAGCCACCAGGGGACGTTGCGCCCCGAGAGGAAGAACTCGCCGACGCTCCGGCCCGCGCGGGACTTGTAGTAGAAGCCGATGGCCAGGTTGAGCAGGAAGTAGAGCGCGACGACGGCCCAATCGACTGCGGTGAGCTGCACCTGGAGATTATAGCGGGAGGGCCGCTAGCCGCGCGGGCGCCGTCGGTGTATCATCATACGGATGGTCACGCTGCTCCACGTCCTGCACGTGCCGCTGGCGCTGGTCTGCGGCTGGACGTTCGGCGTGCTGGTGCGGAAGCGCAGGCTGGCGTTCTGGCAGGCTTATGCGCTGGCGCTCGCGCCCGGCGTGCTCCTCGCGCTCGGCACGGCGGTTCTCCGCACCGGCGTCATCCCTCGCAACGAGCAGCCCTGGCAGGGCCTTCTGCTGTGGGCGACCTGGTCCGCGCTGGGTGTGCTGCAAGGCTGGAAGTACCAGCGCCGCGCCAAGCCGCTAACCACGCTCGGTCTCTCGGAACGCCAGCGCTAACGGCCGGCTCCTTCGGCGAGTTCGCTGGATCAGGCCGCGGGAGGCGTCTTCCCGCCGGCCCATTCCAGACGCAGGCCCTCCCGCTCCATGTAGCGCATGTCCGGGTCGCCGGTCACGAGCGGCGCACCCCGGCCGATGGCAGTGGCCGCGGCGAAGGCGTCGGCGAAGGAGATCGGATATCGCGCCTTGAGCTTGGCCGCTTCCATCACCAGAGCGTCCGGTACGGAGACGATCTCGAGCGGCCGGTCTTGCAGGTTCCGGAGCACGGCGTGGGCGGCTTCCTCTCCGCGGGCCTTGGCCACCAGGTAGAACACCTCGCCCGCGTTCACCACGCTCATGAGCAGCTTGACTCGGCCGCTGGCCGCCTTGCGCCAGAGCTCCGCCATGCGCGCGGCGCCCGGCTCCTGGTCCTTGAGCCAGGCCAGAACGATCCAGGAATCGAGTGCCAGCGTCACAGGCGGCTCCGGTCGCGCTCCAGTTCGGCCTGGCGCTCGCGCTGCCGAAGCTCTAGGACTTCCGTGCCGCGCAGATAGCCGCGCAGGTCCGCCGGCCCTCCGGCGGTCGGCTGCGCCTCGGCGATCCACCGGTCGATCAGGTTCTCCACAACGCGTTGGATGCTCGTGCCCCGCGCCAGCACATATTGCCGCAGCCGCCGGTGCTTCCGCGAATCCAGCCGGATGGCGACGTTAACCTGACTTTTCATGCCTTCATTATACTGCATGCTTGCATGCAGAGCTATGCATGCATGGAGGAACGCTCCATCCGTGGGGGCAAGCCTCGGTGCGGATGCCAACGCCGACTTCAGACTCGCAGCTCGTACCCTTGCTCGCGCATGCCCTCGATGATGCGGGTGCGAATGACGCCCACTTCTTCGAGTGAAAGCGTGTGGTCGGCCGCCGCCACCGTTAGCCGGAAAGACACGCTCTGCATCCCCTCCGGAATCGGCGGGCCGGAGTAGCGCCGCTGGAACTCGATCGAGACCAGCGCCGCGCCGGCCAGCGCCGCCACGCGCTTCTCCAGGTCTCCGGCCAGCTCTCGCAGGCCAGCCACCACTGAGAGGTCGAAGCCGCTGGCCGGATAGCGCTGAATCGGCCGGAACCGCTTCTGGGGCGGCCGCAGTTGCTCGACCCGCCTCAAGTCCACATCGAGCACCGCGCCGCGCCCCTCCAGGAGCGACGGCTCGAGCTCGAACAACCGGCCCACCACGGCGCCCTGCCAGAGCACCTCGGCCGCGCGTGCCGGATGCTCGAAGCGCCGCGGCGCCGCCGGATGCACTTCGGCGCCCGGCATCAGGCACTCGGCCACACGCTTCAGCTCCAAAAGGGCGCCCGCGCCATTCTCCCGCGCGTAGATCGCCGCCGCCAGGTGCGGGATCTCCGTGGGCAGGCCATCGGCCAGGCGGACCTCCGGGTGAATCTCGCGCCCGATCTCGAACAGCCGGAACGACCCAAAGTGCTTGGAGTTCTCGCGCAGGTTCTTGAGGATCCCCGGCAGCAGGCTCAGCCGCATCAGGCTCTGGTCCGCCGCGATCGGGTTCGCCACGGCCACGTGGGCTTCCGGATCGAGGCCCAGTTCGCGCGCCTGCTCCTCGCTGATGAACGAGTAGTTCGAGACCTCGGTGAAGCCCTGTGCCGCCAGCATGGCCCGTACGCTCCGGTGGAACAGCCGATCCTCGTCCGAGGGCGGAGCCGTCACCGGCATCAGCGGCTCCCGCGGCGTGATCGAGTCGTACCCGATCATCCGCCCCACTTCCTCCGCCAGATCGTCCTTGATCGAGACGTCTTTGGTGGCGCGCCAGCTCGGAACTGTGACCGAGAGAACCCCCGGCTCGGCTTCCGCAACGCCGAACTCGAGCCGCTCCAGAATGTCCCGCACCTCCGCGGCCTCGACGTGGCGGCCGAGCTTGCGGTCGAGCCAGCCCAGCGGCAGCCGAATCGGCGCGGGCTCGGACGCCGGCTTGCGGCTGTCGGCCAGCCCGCCGGCCACGCGGATGCCCGGCGAAACCTCGCGGAACAGCTCTACCGCGCGCGCCAGTCCCCGCACCGTGTTCTCGGGGTCCTGCGCTTTCTCGAACCGCATTGACGCGTCCGTGCGCAGCTTCAGGGCGGCCGAGGTCTTGCGGATACTCGAGGCCTGGAAGCAGGCGCTTTCGAGCACCACCCGCCGGGTGCGCTCGCTGATCGCGCTGTCCAGGCCGCCCATCACGCCGGCGATCGCGATCGCGCCGCCGGCGTCGGCAATCACCAGGTTGGCCGGGTCGAGGTGGTAAGCCTCATTGTTCAGGGCCACCACCAGCTCGCCCTCCCGCGCGCGCCTGATGTAGATTGTGTCCCCCTCGAGCAGGTCCGCATCGAAGGCGTGCATCGGCTCGGCCAGCTCGGCCATGATGTAGTTGGTCACGTCCACGATGTTGTTGATCGGGTTCAGCCCGATCGCCTGGAGCCGGTATTGCAGCCACAGCGGCGAGGGCTGTACCGTCATGTCGTCGAACACCAGCGCGCTGTATCGCGGGCACAGCTCGAAGTCCTCGATCGCCACCCTGACCGGCGCCTCACCGGCCGGGATGAGGTCGAGCTTCACCGGGTCTCTCAGCTCCGTCCGTAGGATCGCGGCGATCTCCCGCGCCAGGCCCATGTGCCCCCACAGGTCCGGCCGGTGCGTCATCGACTTGTTGTCGATCTCGATGACCCAGTCCGGCCGGCAGCCCGGGATCGGCGCGCCCGGCTCGGCCTCCAGCTCCAGAATCCCGGCGCCGTCGCGGTTGATGCCCAGCTCGGCGCCGCTGGCCAGCATGCCGTCGCTCTCGACGCCTTCGATGGCGATGCGCCCGATCTCGCGGCCGCCGAGGCTGGTTCCCGCGGGCACGTACGCGCTCGTGATCCCGGCGCGGCAATTCGGCGCGCCGCAGACCACTGTCCTGGCGCCATAGCGGCCCGTCTCGACCACCGTCCTGAGGTTGTGCGTGCTGCCGGGGATCGGCTCGGCGCTCACCACGCGCGCTGCGCAGACCCGCTCCAAGTGCGCGGCGTAAGCGTGCACTCCTTCGCACTCGGCCGTCTTCATCGTGATCAGGCGGCCGAGCTTCACCGGGTCGGCGTCGAGACCGCCAACCAGCTCCGCCAGCCAGTTGTAGGAAAAGAGCATTCTCTGTCGAGTCCTCTGCGTCTCTGCGCTGAAATCAAAACTGAGTAAGGAACCTCAGGTCGCCGCTTTGCAGCCACCGGATGTCGTCGATCGCGTAGCGCATCATGGCCAGCCGCGTCAGGCCCAGCCCGAACGCGAAGCCGTTCCACTCCTCCGGGTCGATGCCGCTCATCCGCAGCACGTTTGGGTGCACCAGCCCGCACGGCAGCAGCTCTACCCACCCGCCCTGCTTGCACACCGGACAGCCCGCGCCGCCGCAGATCAGGCACTGGATGTCCAGCTCGAAGCCGGGCTCGACGAACGGGAAGTAACCGGGCCGCAACCGCACCGTCACGTCGCGCCGGAAAATGTGTCCCAGCAACGCCTTCATGAAGTAGATCAGGTGGGCCACCGAGACCTCCCGGTCTACCATCATGCCCTCCAGTTGGTAGAAGGTGTGCTCGTGCGAGGGGTCCACCTCTTCGTTGCGGAACACCCGGCCAGGCGCGATCATCCTCAGCGGCGGGCCCAGCCGCTCCATGCCGCGCACCTGGACCGGTGAGGTGTGCGTGCGCAGCAGGTGGCCGTCCTTGAGCCAGAAGGTGTCCTGCATGTCCCGCGCCGGATGATTGCGCGGGATGTTCAGCGCGTCGAAGTTGCGGTACTCAGTCTCGACCTCGGGGCCGTCCAGTACGGCGAAGCCCAGCGAGCTGAACAGGTCCTCGATTTCCATCTGCACCTGCGTGACCGGATGCAGGCTCCCTGGTCGCGGCCCCGGCGCGGGCAAAGTCAGGTCCAGCCACTCCGCGTCGAGCCGCGCCTCCAGAGCTTTCTTCTCGAACTCGGCCTTGCGAGCCGCCAGCGCGGCCTCCAGCGTCTCCTTGGCCGCGTTGAGCAGCTTGCCCAGCCGCGCGCGCTCTTCCGGGGCGAGCTGGCCGAGCTGCCTGGAGATCTGCGCCAGCGTCCCCTTGCGGCCCAACGCCTCCACGCGAACTGCCTCGAGTTCCTCGGCCCTGGCCGCCGCCCGGATGCGCTCGCGCGCCCGTGCCTGCGCTTCGGAGAGCGTGGATTCGAGCGACAAGAGCGATTCCGGCATCTTGGGAAACTACTTAGTGTATCGCAGGGCCGGGCCGCTGGCCCGCGCCCGTAATCCGTCCGTAAGCCGGCGCGGCCTCCACTTCGTGGCGCGAGCTTCAGCTTGCAGCGTCGGCTTCAGCCGACGTGCTTCCCGGCCCTGTCCCCGCACTCGCCCTGCGTCGCCAGGAGTGGCGACGCGGCAGGCAGAAGTGCCCGCGCTACGGCGAGCGCCGGCTGCACGAGCCGGGCGGGTGTCGCATCCCAGAGCACCGCCCCCGTCGGCTGAGTTCGTGCCTGCTGCGCGCTCTTACGGACGGATTACGGCGCGCTACGCGAACGGATGCCGCACCCGCAGGCCCGGGAACCTTGAGAAGTCCCGGTCGGCCGTCCACAGCTCCCTCACGCCATGCTCGACGCACAGCGCGGCGATGCGGGCGTCATGGACCAGATTGGCGGTGGCGCCCGAGGAGACTAGCGCCTGCCGCATGGCGGCAAAGTGCCCGGGCCCTTCCCCGATCACGACGATGGCGGGCGAACTCAGAAGGTGCTCGACGTCCGATAGCGCCGCCTCGAGCGTGGTCGGAGGATCGAAGACGCGCGGATGCGTGACCACCCGAACATACTCGTACAGGCAGGGCCAGGGCACAGCCCAGGCTGTCTCGCCTTCCGACAACTGCCTCAGCAAGTCCCGGGCTGCGTTATGAAAGGGCATCTCCGCACGACGGGCATACACCAGGATGTTGGTATCGAGGGCAATCACCGGCGGCCTTCCATGATGTCGAACAGGCTGTCTCGGTCCTCGATGACGACACCCGGCAACAGCCGCCCGCGATCCGTGCCCCACTTGAAGCGGTAGGGGCCGCGTTTGCCGCGCACGCTCAGGTACAGCCGTAGGGCGCTCTCCACGATCTGCCGCAACGGCGCGCCCTCGTCGGCGGCGCGCCTCTTGGCCTGGCGGAACAACTCATCCCCAATCTCGATCGTGGTTCTCATGCATAAAAGCATACCATAGCAAGCATATTTATGCCCAGACGGCTCAGACCGATGCCGGCACGAACGCTTGCTCCGTCTTCGCCAGCTCCCAGGCCAGGTGATTGATGTACAACCGCAGCACGGGCTCCGGATACGCCCCCCGGAACTTCTCCCAGACGCGCTGCTGCCACCCTTCGGTCAGGTACTTGCCCGGGTCCAGGTTCTTGTCGAAGAAGCCGTCCCGGTTGGGGATGCCCAGGAAGTCCAGCACCGCGCCGATCATCTCCAGGTGACAGACGAGGATGGCTTGGGCCAGTTCCTTGGCCAGCTCGTCGTCGCGTTCGCCGAGCCGGGCCCAAAACCGCGGCACGCCCTTGCGCAGGCCCTCGGTGTTCAGTTTCTCCAGGTGCGCGCGCGTCTTGAAGGCCTCGTAGATCTGGTAGGTCTTCAGTTTTCCGATCGAGATCTGGCGCACCAGTTGCGCGAAGTTGTCCTCGCCCAGCGAGAGAAAGGCCTCGGAAAGCTGCATCACAGGCCAGCGTATCATAGCGCCGCTCGCCAACCG
>JBEKLW010000012.1:0-15532 GCA_050008815.1 Bryobacteraceae bacterium | reverse complement strand
ATCCAGCATGAATCACCAATGAAGCTCGCGCCGCAGCCGGTAGCGCGGCCGCGTCGGCAGAATCCAGATCAGCACCACTCCCGCCAGGAAGCCGCCCACGTGGGCGAACCACGCCACGCCCTGCTGGGAGATTTGCGAATAGACCACCGAGCCGAGGCCGCTGAAGATCTGGAGGACGAACCAGTAGACCAGCACCACGGCCGCCGGCAGCTCGAAGGTCGTCAGGAAGATGAAGACCGGTACCAGGGTCAGGATGCGCGCGCGCGGGTACTTCACCAGGTAGGCGCCCATGACGCCGGCGATCGCGCCGCTGGCGCCGATGGCGGGCAGGTGCGAGCCGGAGTTGGCAACGATGTGCGCCAGGCCCGCGGCGACGCCGCAGAGCAAATAGAACAGCAGGTACCGCACGTGTCCCAGGATGTCCTCGACGTTGTCGCCGAAGATCCACAGAAACCACATGTTCCCGATGACATGCAACCAGCCGCCATGGAGGAACATCGAGGTGAGGAGCGACAGGTAGCTGAAGTGCTCCGGCACGACTCCGAAGGTGGCGATCAGGTGGTTGCGCGACCACGGGTCGAGCGACAGCTCGTAGAAGAACGCGATCGCGTTGGCGACGATGATCAGGCTCGTGACGATCGGCGGCGACTCACTGCGTTCGGTGTCGCGAAGCGGGATCATGCGGCGTCAAGCTCGGCGGGCGCGCGCGGCGTAGTTAGAGAATTCCAGCACTTGGGGAATGGGCATCCGCTGGACAACAGCATAGCAGAATGCCCCGCGGAGCACGGCACCAACGGGCGGCTCCGGGCCCGACCGTAATCCGTCCGTAGGAACGGGCGACAGGCACGAACTCAGACGACGGGGGCGGTGCGCTGGGATGCGGCATCCACCCGGCGGGTGCGGCCGGCGCTCGCCGTAGCGCGGGCACTCCTGCCTGCCGCGTCGCCACTCCTGGCGACGCAAGGCGAGTGCGGGGACAGGCCCGGGAATGGTTCCGCCAAGCGTCGGCACTAGTGCCGACGCGGCACGCTGAGAGCGCGCGCTACAACAACCGCCGCGTCGGCTTACGGACGGATTACAGCCCGGCGACCGCGGCAAGGCGCGCGTAGCATAGCTACATGGAGTTCTTCCGCCGCGCAGCCGGCACACCCGCCCGGCTCGGCGTGTTCCCCGGCACGTTCAACCCGCCTACGCGCGCCCACGTCGCTCTCGCCGAAGCCGCACTGGCGGTTGTCGAGGAAGTCGTCTTCGTGCTGCCGCGCGCCTTCCCGCACAAGCCTTACGAGGAAGCGAGTTTCGAGGACCGCCTGCGGATGCTGGAGCTGGCCCTTCCGGGGCAGCCGCGATTTTCGATTGCGGCCGCTTCGGGCGGCCTGTTCATCGAGATCGCGCGCGAATGCCGTGCCGCCTATGGCCCTCACGCCGAACTGTATTTCCTTTGCGGCCGCGACGCCGCCGAGCGCATCGTGGCCTGGGATTACGGCCGGGCGGGCGCGATCCGCGAGCAGCTTGCCGAATACCGGTTGCTGGTGGCGCCGCGCGGCAGGCCGTACCAGCCTCCGCCGGAGCTGAGCGACCGCATCCACGCGCTCCCGTTTCCAGGAGACTACCAGGAGGTTTCGGCAACGGAGGTGAGGGAGCGCATCCGCCGCGGTGAGCCGTGGGAGCATCTCGTACCAGAGGCGATCGTCCGCGTGGCCAGGGAGGTTTACGGCCTGCGGCGCGGCTCCTGAGCGCCCGCCCAGACCGGGCTATTCCTCGACGCCGGCGTCGAGGAACGCGCGCAGACGATGGCTGCGGCTGGGGTGGCGCAGCTTGCGCAGGGCCTTGGCCTCGATCTGCCGGATGCGCTCGCGGGTGACCGCGAAGTGCTGGCCGACCTCTTCGAGCGTGTGCTCGCTGCCGTCCATCAGCCCGAAGCGCATCTTGATGATCTTCTCCTCGCGCGGGCTGAGCGTCTTGAGCACTTCGGCCGTCTGCTCGCGCAGGTTCAAGTTGATGACCGCCTCGGAGGGCGAGACCACGCGCCGATCGACGATGAAATCGCCCAGGTGGGATTCCTCCTCCTCGCCCACCGGGGTCTCCAGCGAGATGGGCTCCTGCGCAATACGCAGCACCTTGCGGATCTTCGGCACGGGCAGCTCCATGCGCTTGGCCAGCTCCTCGGTGGTCGGCTCCCGGCCCAGCTCCTGCTGGAGCCGGCGTTGCGAGCGCACGAGCTTGTTGATGGTCTCGATCATGTGCACCGGAATGCGAATGGTGCGCGCCTGATCGGCGATCGCGCGCGTGATCGCCTGCCGCACCCACCAGGTGGCGTAGGTCGAGAACTTGTAGCCGCGGCGGTAGTTGAACTTGTCTACCGCCTTCATCAAACCGATGTTGCCCTCTTGGATCAGGTCCAGGAACTGGAGGCCGCGGTTGGTGTAGCGCTTGGCGATCGAGACCACCAGGCGGAGGTTGGCCTCGATGAGCTGCTTCTTGGCCGCCTCGGCCTCGGTCTCGCCGCGCTCGATGATCTGCACGGTGCGCCGCAGCTCGGTGGCGCTGGCGCCGCACTCCTCCTCGAGCTGCTGGATGCGCTGGTTGTGATGGCGCAGCTCCTTGCGCAGGTCCCGGGCGGCGGGCGTGCCCGACGTGCCCGGCTCCTCGAACCTTCGCTGGATGCGGGCGATCTCGCGCTCCAGCGGCCGGAATTCCTACACCGCGCGCCGCACACAGTCCACCAGCCGGCGCTGCACCGGCGTGCTGAAGGGAATCGACCGGATCAGCCGCGAGATTTCCACCGTCGTTCGCGCCAGGCAGGAGCGCAACGCCCGGTGCTGTTTCGGCTTGATGGACCTGGGGATGGCCAGCAGCTTCTGGCGGAACTGCTGCGCCTTGCGGTAGTCGCGCTCCACCTCCTCGACCACCCGCAGGATCTCCTGCTTCTGCGTCTCCAGCGATTCCTCGTTGATGACCAGGTCCGGCAGCACCAGCAGGTCGCGCACGCACGCCGCACCCCGCGCCAGGTCATCGCCCAGGCTGAGGATCTCGCGCGTGATCAGCGCGGACCGAGATAGCGATTTGCGGACCGCATTCTGGCCGCGCTCGATGCGCTTGGCGAGCTCGATCTCCCCCTCGCGCGTGAGCAGGGGCACCGTCCCCATCTCGCGCAGGTACATCCGGACAGGGTCGTTGGTCTTGTCCGCGAACTCCTGGCTCAGCTCGGCTTCCAGGAGCTCTTCGGCCTCCTCGAGCTTCTCCAGCTTGGGTTCCTCGAGGATCTCCACGCCGGCGCCGTCGAGGTTGACCAGCAGCTCATCCAGCTCCGGTCCGCTGGTGACGTCGTCCGGGAGCAGATCGCTGACGTCGTCGTAGAGGACGTAGCCCTTCTCCTTGCCGGAGTTCACCAACCGCTTCAGACGCTCGAATTTGTCTTCGCTCGCCACCCCAACCCCATCACCCGGCAACCGCGGGACCAGCCCACGCCATTGTACAACACCCGTTCCTCAGGCTCGGTCCAGCCGGCCCAGCTCCTCCGTGATGCGGAGAGCTTCCTCGAGCCTGCCGTCCCGCTCGGCCTGCTTGATGCGCGCCTTCAGCTCGGCCAGGCGCGCGGCGCGCGCATCGTCCTCGAGCTTTCGCAGGCAAGCTTCGGCTTCCTCGAGCGTCGATTGCTCCCCCTCTGCCTTATCGGCAAATGCGATCGCCGACAGCAGCTCCTGGTCCGCCTCTTCGAGTCTGGCCTCGAGGTCGGCGAACCGAAAGGGCGAGCCGCTCTCTTCGAGCGAGAACAGCGCCTGGAAGATGCGGCAGGTCGTGAACTGCTCCACCTGCGCGCTGCGGCGCAGCCGCGGCAACACCCGCTCGCGCACTTCCCGGTTGTCGAGCACGGCGTTCAGCAGGATCCGCTCCAGGGGCTTCACCGTCTCGGCCGCCTGCGGCAGCTTTCTCTCGCGGCGCTCGGTGGCGGCCTTGCGGAACTCATCCAGCACCAGGCCGGCCTCGACGCCCAGGTAGCCGGCGACGTCGTTGGCCACAGTGGCGCGCTCGAGCTTGTCGGTGATCCGGTGAATGGCGGGCAGGAGGAACTTCAGCGCGGCGATGCGACCCTCGGCGGTGCGGGTATCGTGCTTGGCGCGCCCGTGGTCCGCCAGCCAGTAGAAGTATCCCGGCGCCTTATCGAGGCACTGGCGGTAGCTATCCGCGCCCTTGCTCTTGACGTATTCGTCCGGGTCCAGGCCGCCCTCCAGCTCGAGCACCCTCACGCTCAGGCCTTCTTCGAGCAGCATCTGGATGGAGCGCTCGGCGGCGCTGACGCCGGCGGCGTCCGGGTCGAAGTTCACCACGACGCGCTCGGCGTGCCGCTTGAGCGAGCGCACCTGCTGGGCGACGAGCGCGGTGCCGCAGCTCGCCACCACCTCACGCACACCGGCCGACCATACGCCGATCACGTCCATGTAGCCCTCGACCAGCACCACGCGCCCGGCGCTACGCATGGCCAGCCTGGCGCGGTGCAGGTTGTAGAGCACGTTGCCCTTGTGATAAATCGGCGTCTCGGAGGAGTTCAGGTACTTCGGCTCCTCGCCCGCGGCCAGCGCCCGGCCGCCGAAGGCGATCACCTTGCCCGACTCGTTGTGGATGGGAAACATCAGGCGGCCGCGAAAACGGTCGAAAAAGCCGCCGCTATCGCGCTTGAGGACCAGCCCCGACTGCTCCATCTGCTCCGGGGTGAACCCTTCGCGCTCGAACGCGCGCACCAGCGCCTGGCCAGAGCGCTCCGCCAACCCCAGGCCGAATTCCTCCTGCTGCGCCGGAGCGACGCCGCGCTTGGCCAGGTAGGCGCGCGCCTCCGCTCCCGCCTGGCCGGCCAGGGCCGCGCGGTAGATTTGCTCGGCCATCTCGTGCATGCGGTAGATGGCGCCGCGCAGCTTGGTTTCCGGGTCGGAGTACTCGGCCCGCTTGGGCATGGGGATGCCGTGCCGCTCGGCCAGCAGCTTCAGCGCTTCGTAGAACGTCAGCGCCTCGATCTCCATGACGAACTTGATGACGTCGCCGCTGGCGCCGCAGCCGAAGCACTTGTAGAACTGGTGCAGGGTGTGCACGCCGAAGGAGGGGGTCTTCTCGGTGTGGAACGGGCACAGGCCCACGTAGCGCGTGCCGGCCTTGCGCAGGCGCACGTACTGGCCCACTACCTCCACGATATCGACCGAGGATTTCAGTTGCTCGACGAACTCCATCCGCGCCCTCTCACCCGCAAGCCGAACGCCTTACATCGTACCGCGCGCCACGCCGGATCGCTTCGCGCCCCGGGCCCTCGGGATGGAAACGCCGGATCCGGTTTCGCCCTGCGCGGCGCGGCGGGCGCGTCGTGGTCAGCCGCCGGCGAGAACTCCAGGTCGCGGGTGTGATGAGCGGGGCGGGCTGGGATCTGCGGTGCTGCCGCGCCCTGGAATGATACAATTCTGAGTGTTGCGCCTGGGCGCGCTCCAGGTTCCGGATAGGTACGGACCGCAAACCATCCTCGCGCCGGCGCAAGGAGGACAGCGACGGTGAGTATCCCATCTTTTGCGTCAGGCCCAGTGAACCCGCTTCCATCCGATTCGGGCTGGAATCTGAAGGTCGCGGTGCTATTTGGTGCAGTGATTGCCCTGCTGGCCGCGAACATCTACCTGTTCGTCCGGGTGGAGCAACAGCGGAGCGAACTGGCCAAGCTTCGCGAATCGATCAAGGCCGAGATTGCCAGTGTCCGCGAGGCGTCCTCGGCATCCGTTGCAAGCAGCCACCAGCGTATCGAGAGCATGCGCGAGGACCTGGAAGCGGCGCGCCGGCAGGCCGCGATGGCGGTCGGCCAAGCCAAGACGGAGGCCGTGAGGCGGGCGGAGCAGCTCACTACGGCGCTGGCCGAGGAGCAGAAGAAGCAGCAGGCCAGGATGGCCAGCCAGATCTCCGAGGTCCGTCAGGCCACCACCGAAACCACCACCCGGGTCGGTCAGGTCTCGAGCGACGTAACCGCGGTCAGGAGCGACGTGGCGGCCACCAGGGCGGATCTGGATCGAACCATCGCCGAGCTCAAGCGCGCCAGCGGCGACATGGGCGTGATGAGCGGGCTGATCGCCACCAACTCCACGGAGCTGGCGGCGCTGCGGACCCTCGGCGAGCGGAACTACATCGATCTGGACCTCCGCAAGACCAAGGCGCCACAACGATTCGGCGACATTGCGATCCTGCTCCGGCGGGCCGATCCCAAGAAGAACAGGTACACCATCGAGGTCGTCGCCGACGACCGGCGGATCGAGAAAAAGGACAAGACGCTGAACGAGCCCGTGCAGTTCTACGTGGCCCGCGCCCGGCAGCCTTACGAGATCGTGGTCAACCAGATCGCCAACGACCGGATCGTGGGCTACCTCTCGACGCCGAAGGTGCAACAGGCCCGCTAGCAACTTCTTGAAACCGGTGGCTGGCTCCGCTGTCCCCAGGCGCCCTCGGGGGCTGCGGCTTGAGCCGCGCCGCCGCGCGGCTATTCGAGCGGCAGCGCCGAGACCAGCAGCTTGACCCCCGGCCGCGCGACCTCGACCTGGACCTTCTCGCCCAGCGAGAGGTCCCCGGCCACGGTCAGGGTGTAAGAGGAGCGCAACACCTCGAAGATGCGCGGCCCGGGTGGCCCGGTGAGCGTCTTGCGCATATCGCGCAGGCTGAAAGATGCCCCGCCCGTCTGGCGCGCCAGGTTCTGGAAGAGCGCCCGCTCGGCCCCCGCCAGGTAGACCGGGTAGATCGAGACGGCGTTCCGGCGCGCCAGTTTGAGGACCTCCGCCTCGTTGACGCGGCTCGAACCCTCCAGCCCGGTGGTGAGAATCAGGAGCACGCGCCGGAAGCTCGAGTCCCGGAAGCCGCCGTCGAGGGCGGCATAGAGCGCATCCAGCAGCCGGGGCATGTTCCCGTACTTGACGCCTCCTACGGCGCCCCTGAGCAGCTCGTGGCTGGCGGTGAAATCCTGGATCAGGTCGGCCGCGGAGTGAAAGGCGACAATCGCCATCTGCTCTTTCGGATCGAGCTGGTCGATGAGACTTTCGGCGACGGGGCGGACCATCTCCCCGACCAGGCTAGAGTCGAGCAGCAGCATCACGTCCATCAGCCCGTGCGATGGCTCGACCGCCTCGACCTGGCGCGGCGTGCGGTCGTCGTAGACCGTGAAGTCAGCGACCCCCAGGCCGGTGAGCGCCTTGCCCGACTTCTGCTCGATGACCGTTACCAGCAGCTTGGTCGAAGCCCACGCGGGCCAAATGAGCAGCCACAAGAGCGCCAGCCGGCGTAGCATGGCATTCTACTCCTGGGAAGCGGCCGGGCCGGCCACGCCGACCCGGACGCCGCTGTCCAGCCGGGCAACCTGGCTGGTGGCCACCTGCTCGCCGCCGTCCAAGCCCTCGAGGACCTCGACGTCCTGGCCGAAGCGGTCGCCGAGCTTGAGCTCGCGCGCCTGGACCGCCTGACGGCTCCCGCAGGAGGGGAGACTCGCCACGGCGGAGGCGAGCATGAACCAACCGACAAACCGCATGCGGAACCCTTCAGTGTACAGCGGTGATCCACACCGCCGCCCGGCCGCGCGGTTGGCGCCGCGACTGCCGCCCAGCGGCGCCCGTTATGCCTGCGTGCGTTCCACCAGCCGCTCTACCACCATCGAGTAGATGGCCGGCCTGCCGTGGCGGTCGCTGTGGAAGTAGATCCGCTGGCTGTCGGGGGAGAACACGGGCGCGGCGCGGGCGGGGTCGCTGGCCCGGTGCTCGCAGAGCGTGAGTTCGCGGCGGGTGACGCGGAGCAGCAGCAGGATGTTCGGCGAGGCTCGGTTAGCGCTGGCGCCGATGAACACCGAAGCATCGCCATTCGGCGAGAACGCGGCAAACTGGCTGGTTGCGGCCACCAGCGTGTCGGCGCCCGAATCGGGCGTACACTCGCGGATCGCGTTCAGCGCACCCGGCTGTGCGGGCCGGCTCAGGTAGATCACGCGGTCGCCGTCGCCGCTCCAGTACGCCTGGCCGATCGAACCCGGGGCCAGCGCCAAGGAGTGCTGGCTGTGGGCCGGGCTGGCCAGCCAAAGCGTGTTGGGCCCCTGGCGGTAGAGGACATCGTCGTGGCGCGGCCGCGCGGCCGGATCGTCCAGCGGCGTGTCAGTTTCGAGAACCGTGGCCGGCTCCTGCCCCTCCCGCAGCGCAATCCGGCGCAAGCGCCAGGTGCGACCATCGGTTTCCATGAGGAAAGCCCACGCGCCCTCCGGCGTAACGCTGAACCCCGGCCCGCGGCGCCAGCCCTCCGGCACGCGGTAGTGCTCCCGCTCCCGCTCGCGCTCGCCCGCCAGCCACGTCTGGCGCAGCGCAGCGCCGTCGAAGAAGAACACGCTGCGGTCGTCAGGCGCCAGGGCGAAGGAAACCGGATCCAGGTCGGCCGCGGCGGTCGCCTGCCGCGATTCGCCCGTGAAGCCGGACATCCGGAAGAGCTGCGGCGAGCCGGTGCGGTCGCTGGCATAGATCAGAAAGGCGCGCCCGCGCGAAACGCCGCGCAGAGGCGGCTCCGGCAGCCGGCTGGTGTGCTCGGGCGAGGTCAGCCGCAGAACCGGGAACTCGGTGGCGGGGTCGGAGTACAGGAAGCGTTCGGAGGGGAAGACGCGGTCGCGCACCGGCGCCCCCCGCGCCGCGACGGCCAGGATGCCCGCCAGCATGCTCCGCCGAGTTAATGCGTGCGTACCCGCCATACGTGACGATCCTAACATCGAAGCGCGGAGATTGCGGCCCGCGGCCACGCGGTCGCTGCGCCCGGCTGAGGCCCCGTGGCCCGGAAACGCTCGGGGAGGCTGCTGCGCTCCATACCCAGCGCGCGGGCGGCCGAGGAGAGGTTCCCGCCGGCCGAGTCCGGCGCCGCCGGCGCGCCCGGCTCAAACAAAGCCATTGATTTAGCCGTAGCCGTAAGAGTATGCTTTCACCTGGAGGAGAAATGAAACAGGTGTGGGTCATCCTGTTTTTGTGCTTGTGCTCGATTGCCCTCCCGCAGCAGGTGAGGCCCTACCCCGGCGCCAGGATTGACCAGGCGGCTACGACCGAAGCCCAGTCGGCGGCGGCCAATCAGCCCGGCGTCGAGGTAGCGGTCTATATCACCCGGGATTCTTTCGACAAGGTGTACGCCTATTACAAAAAAAACGCGAAGGAATACAAGGTGATCGGCGCACGAGCGCGCAAGTTGCCTACCGGGCAAGAACTCCGAGACGCCTTCTTCATTCTGGATGAGGTGTCGGATTTGTTCAGCTCCAAGAGGTGGGTGAAGATCCAGCGGCCCTATCTCGGGCAGTACGGATTGGCGCGGGGCGTGACGAACCCGAGCGAGATTCGGGACGTCACGGCGATCGTCCTCACCAAGCAGAAGTGAGCCCGGCTCCGGGCACGCGAGCCGGCTTCGGGGGAGGCCGGAAGCGGAGCCGCGCCATCTGTCAGCGGCGGATGCGCTCCCAGAACTCGTTAGCCGTCTCGAACTCACGGCGAGTGTTTTCCGAGGCGAGGCCGGCGCGCAGGGATTCCAGTTCCGCGATGCAGGCCTCCAGTGCCGAGTCGATCGCGGCGGCGTTGGTGGAGAGGATGTCGCCCCAAAGCTCGTAGGAGCTGCCGGCCAGGCGCGTCATATCGGCCAGGCCGGGGCCGGCGGCGCGGAGGTGCTCCCGCTGGCCCAGGCGCCGGGCGAGCATGGCGGCCAGCGCGGTCGAGAGCAGTTGGGGCAAGTGGGATGTGAGGGCCACCACGCGGTCGTGCTCCTCGGGGCTGAGCACCAGCGGAGTGGCGCCGATCTTCTGGATCCAGGAAAGGAATTCACGCGCCGCCGGCGTCTCCAGTTCGGCGGCCGAGCCGGGCGTCAGGACGTAGGCCCGGCCGGCAAACAGGTCCGCATCGGCCTCCCCGGCGCCGCGCCTTTCCTTGCCGGCCATGGGGTGCCCGCCCAGAAACTGGCCGCGGCCGAGAGACCGCCGGGCTACCTCGACAATCCGCGACTTGGTGCTGCCGGCGTCGGTGACGAGGGCGCCCTCGCGCACCCGGGGCGCGATCCGGGGAAGCGTCTCCAGGATCCGGCCGATGGTCTGGGACAGGTACACCAGGTCGGCCCCGGCCACGGCCTGTCCCAGGGGCGCGGCCTCGTCAATGGCGCCGCTGGTCAGCGCCTCGGCAACGGCCGCCCTCGAACTGACGCCGAGGATGCGGCCGCGGAAACCGGCCTTCTTCAGCGCCAGCCCGAAGGAAGCGCCGATGAGGCCCGTCCCGATGATCGCAACGGTTTCCATCAGATTGTCCGGTTGACGGCCGCGGCGATGAGCCGCAACTGGGACATCAGCTCGGAGAACTGCTCCTCTCGGAGCGACTGCGCGCCGTCGCTCAGGGCGCGGTCCGGATCGTTGTGGACTTCGATGAGCAGCCCGTCGGCCCCGGCGGCGACGGCGGCCCGCGCCATGGGAATGACCTTGTCGCGGCGGCCGGTGCCGTGCGAGGGGTCGGCGATGATGGGCAGGTGCGAGAGCTTCTTTACCACCGGGATGGCGCACAGGTCGAGCGTGTTGCGGGTATAGTCCTCAAAGGTGCGAATGCCCCGCTCGCAGAGGATGACGCCGAAGTTCCCGCCCGTGAGGATGTACTCGGCCGACAGCAGCAGCTCCTCGATGGTGGCGGAGATGCCGCGCTTGAGCAGCACCGGCTTGGGCTGCTTGCCGAGCTCGCGAAGCAGGTTGAAATTCTGCATGTTGCGGGCGCCCACCTGGAGAATGTCGGCATAGGCGGCCAGCATCGGGATCTGGGTGAGGTCCATCACCTCGCTGACCACCAGCAGACCGTGCTTGTCGGCGGCCTCGCGGAGATACCGCAAGCCCTCCTCACCCAAACCTTGAAAGCTGTACGGGGAAGTGCGTGGCTTGAAAGCCCCGCCGCGGATGATCCTGGCGCCGGCCCCGGCGACAATCCCGGCGATCGCGTGGATCTGCTCGGAGCTTTCCACACTGCACGGCCCGGCCATGACCACGACGCGCTCCCCGCCGATCTCGACGTCGCCCACCTTGACCACCGTGCCCGCGGGCCGGAAGTGGCGGCTGGCGAGCTTGTAGGGCGACATGATGCGGTGGGCTTCCTTGACGCCGTCCAGGACCTCGAAGTCAGCAGGTTCGAAATGGTCCATGGGGCCAACGCCGCCCAGAACCGTGTGCACCGCGCCGGTGGAGCGGTGCACGGTGAAGCCGAGCGAGACCAGGCGGTCAATCACGGCCTGAATCTGCGCCTCGGTGGCGCCTTCTTGCATGACGACAAACATCAAGTACTCCTTAGGCTTGCGGCTAGCCCGATCTTCTCACACGCCTTCGGCTGCGGCTTGCGGAAAGCCGTTCGGGATCCACAGGCCACAGGCGGCGTGCTACAAGCCTTCCTCCTTGTTCTCACCGCTGTCCGGCTCGCCGTCACGCTCCAGCATCCGCAGGCGCTGGATGGCGCGCATCTCGTCGATGATCCGCTCAAAGACGCGCTTGACTCCGTCCGGGGTCAATGGGCCGGGATTGTGACCGGTGACGTTTTCAAAAACCTGTTCTTCGCGCTTGGGCTCGTAGATCGGCAGATCGAGGTGCTGCTTCAGGCGTCCGATCTCTTCCACGATCCGGGTCCGCTGGCTGAGCAGATCGATGATGCGGCGGTCGAGTTCATCGATGCGGTCGCGGCACTCGGCCAACGCTCGGAGCCCGTCCTCACGTTTCATGGCTCGACTCCGTCAAATCCTTTCTTGAGGTTGCGGGCAAGGATCTCAAGTTGGCTCTCCAGCTCTCGGTCCCCGCCATACTGCTCGATGAGCCGGACGAAGGCGCTGCCGACCACGGCGCCGTCGGCCAGCCGGCCGATGGCCCCGACATGCTCGGGTGTGGAGATGCCGAAGCCGACGGCGATGGGCAGATCCGTTACGGCGCGCAGCGCGGCCACCAGCGGGGCGACGGAGTCCGACAGCGACTCGCGCTCGCCAGTGACGCCCGTGCGGGAGACCAGATAGACGAAGCCCGAAGAGCTCCGGGCGATGAGGCTAAGACGCTCCGGCGTGCTGGTGGGCGCCGCCAGGAACACGGTGTCCAGCCCGTGGGCGCGCGCGATGGCAACGTGCGGCGCGGCCTCTTCGACGCTCAGGTCGGTCAGCAGGAGGCCGTCGATCCCGGCCCGAACCGCGTCCGCCGCCAGGGCTTCCAGGCCGTACTTGAGGACGGGGTTCAGATAGGTGAACAGCAGCAGGGGCACGTCCGAACCGTGGCGGATCTCGGCGGCGGAGGCCAGCACCCCGGCCAGCGAGGCGCCGGCGCGGAGGGCGCGCTCGGAGGCGCGCTGGATCACCGGGCCGTCGGCGATGGGGTCGGAGAACGGAACACCGAGCTCGACCAGATCCACCCCGCCCCGCACCAGCGCCGAAGCCAGGGCGGGCGTGCGGTCCATGCCCGGATCGCCGGCCGTCAGGTAGCCGATCAGCGCCTTGCGGCGGCCTGCGCGAAGCCGCTCAAACAGCGCCGCGATCCGGGTCCAGCTCGGGGAAGTTTTCGCGGTAGATGTCAATGTCCTTATCTCCACGCCCTGAGAGGTTTACAAGAAATACCTCGCCTTTTGCTTTAGGCGCGCGGCGCATCGCTTCCGCCACCGCATGCGACGATTCTAACGCGGGAATGATGCCCTCGGTGCGAGAAAGGCGGAGGGAGGCCTCCAGCGCCTCCGCATCCGAGCAGGCGACGTATTCCGCGCGCCCCTGATCGTGCAGCCAGGCGTGTTCGGGCCCCACCAGGGCGTAGTCCAGGCCGGCCGAGACGGAATGGGTCAAGGCGACTTGGCCGTCCGCGTCCTGAAGCAGGTAGCTGTAGGCGCCGTGCAGGACCCCGGGCGAGCCGCCCGAGAAGCGGGCAGCGTGCTGCCCCAACGCCGGACCCCGGCCGCCGGCTTCGACGCCTATGAGGCGCACCGAGCCGTCGGGAATGAACCGGTGGAAGATGCCGATGGCGTTCGAGCCGCCGCCGACACAGGCGAATATGGCATCCGGCAGGCGGCCCTCGGCCTGGAGGATCTGCGCCCGAGCCTCCTCGCCGATCACCGCCTGGAAGTCCCGGACCATCATGGGGTAAGGGTGCGTGCCCAAGGCCGAGCCGAGCAGGTAGTAGGTGCTGGCGACGCTGGTGACCCAGTCGCGCAGGGCCTCACTGATGGCATCCTTGAGGGTCTGGCTGCCGCCCGTGACCCCAACCACCTCGGCGCCCAGCAGCCGCATCCGGAAGACGTTGAGCCGCTGGCGCCGCATGTCCTCGACGCCCATGTAAACCGTGCAGTCCAGCCCGAACAGGGCGCAGACCGTGGCGGTGGCCACGCCGTGCTGGCCGGCGCCGGTCTCGGCGATGATGCGGCGCTTCCCCATGCGCCGCGCCAGCAGCGCCTGGCCGAGGCAGTTATTGATCTTGTGCGCGCCGGTGTGGAGCAGATCCTCGCGCTTGAGGTAGATGCGCGCCCCGCCAAGCTGTTCGGAGAGCCGGCGCGCCAGGTAGAGCGGCGTGGGCCGCCCGGCGTAGTTGCGGAGCAGATCCTCAAGCTCCTCTTGAAAGGCCGGATCCTGGCGGGCAGCGCGATAGGCGCGCTCGAGCTCATCGAGGGGCGCCATGAGCGTCTCCGGCACGAAGCGCCCGCCGTAGGGTCCGAAGTGGCCGGCGGAATCCGGCAGCGGGGCGCTCATGCGAGGGCCGCCTCGATGAATCGCCGCATCCGGGCGTGGTCTTTGCGGCCGGGCGCGGATTCCAGGCGCGAGCAGGCATCCACACCCCAGGGGCGGGCGGCCTCGATGGCCCGGCGCACGTTGGTTTCGTCCAGCCCGCCGGCCAGGATGACGCGTTGGGGCGCGCGGCGGGCGATCGACCAGTCGAACGAGCGTCCGGTTCCACCCTGGAGCGTCTCCGACGGCGTGTCCAGCAAGAGCGCCTCGGCCGGGATCGAGCCCAGGCCGGCGAAGTCGAGGTCTTCGGCGGCGCGGACGGCGCGCCAGATGCGCAGGCCGCGGGGAAACTCGGGCGAGGCGCCGTGGAGCTGCACCACATCCAGGGCCAGCGCCCCGGCTAGCGCCGCCAGCATCGCCGCCGGCGCATTCACGAACACGCCCACCTTCAAGACGCCGGCGGGCAGCGCGTCGATCACCGCCCGCGCGGCCTCCGGCGCCAGGTAGCGCGGGCTGTCCGGGTAGAAGTTGAAACCCAGGGCGGAGGCTCCGGCCTCGGCGGCGGCGAGGGCGTCATCCAGGTTTGTGATGCCGCAGATCTTCACCATCATCGCTACTAGGCCACGGCGGGGTGCGAGAGGGCTGGGTGAGCGAGCGGCGGGGCAGGCGGCAGCGGGTGCAGCATAGCGGCGAGGGCACGCTGCGGGTCCTTCGAGCGAACCAAGTGCTCGCCGACGAGGAACGACCTGTAGCCGGCGTCCTGGAGGCGGCGAATGTCTTCGGCCGAGCGGATGCCGCTCTCGCTCACACGGATGACGCCGGCCGGAATCAGCGGCGCCAGGCGCAGCGAGGTCTCCAGGGTGACTTCGAACGTGCGCAGGTTGCGGTTGTTGACCCCGATGATCTGGGCGCCGGAATCGAGGGCGGAAGCCAGCTCTTCCTCGTCGTGGACCTCCACGAGGGCCTCCAGGCCAAAGCGCGCGGCGTACTCGCGAAGCTGCCGCAGGCGCTTGGAGGGCAGGATGGTGGCGATCAGCAGCACGGCGTCGGCGCAGTAGGCGGCGGATTCGGCGACGTGGTACTCGTCGAAGGTGAAGTCCTTGCGGAGCACCGGCAGGCGAACGGCGCCGCGGGCGATGCCGAGGTCGTCGAGGCTGCCCTGGAAGAACTTCTCGTCGGTGAGGACTGAAAGCGCGACGGCGCCGCCGGCCTCGTAAGCGCGGGCCAGGGCGGCCGGATCGCAGTCGTCGTTGATCACGCCCTTGGTGGGCGAGGCCCGCTTGATCTCGGCGATGATGGCGGGGGTGCGCTCCAGAAGGGCGGCGCGGAGGTCGCGGCGTTTGGCGCGGTTCTCCCCGGCCAGCGATTCCAGCTCATCGCGCGACACCATCGCAGCGGCCAACTCGGCCTTCTTGTAGTCGACGATGCGCGCCAGGATATCCGGGATATTGCCGCTCATGGGAGAACAACCATGGTAGCAGGCTGTGCGGCCGCGTGGACGAGCCCGGGCGCGCAACTACCCCTGGCCCGTAATCCGTCTGTCAGCCGGCGGCTCGCGACGGCTCGATTCCAGCGGCCCGATCCGCGGCGCCGGCCTGCGTCCCCCGGAGCATGAACTCGGTGCTAGGGGGGCTGATGGCGCACGGCGCACGGCCGCATGATCGCGAAGAGGGAGCGGGACTGAGGGGCTGGGTGAAACAGAAGATCCAGCGCTGGAAAGTGCCGCTGGTCTGAGGCGGGCCCGCGTGCGACTGGGCGGAAACGCGCCGCGCGGCGCGCCCGTAGAATGAGTGTATGCGTCTGATTTGGGCCGTGGTGACGGTTT
>JBEKLW010000119.1:0-6981 GCA_050008815.1 Bryobacteraceae bacterium | reverse complement strand
AGGCAGGTCCGGAACGGATCCAAACAACGGAAGTGCCCGCGCTACGGCGAGCGCCGGCTGCACCCGCCGGGTGGATGCCGCATCCCAGTGCACCGCCCCCGCGGCTCGAGTTCGTGCCCGCTACGCACTCTTACGGACGGATTACGGCCAGGGGCAGGGAGCGCCAGCCTCAAAGGATCCTCTCCACGGCGGTTCGAGCGGGAGCGGCGTCTGGGGGAAGGCCCCGATGGGGGGCTAAGTTGGGGTTAGAGAGTACTATAGGTCATTCTCTGGTTTTGTGATATGATCCGCTGTACAGCCAGAACGTATAGCCTGTCGGGGGGAGTAGGGCTAGTCCTGGACCTCGACGGGGTGATTGTGGACTCCAACCGGGTCCACTCGGCCTGCTGGCGCGAGTATCTTCGGCGATGCGGAATTGAGATGCCGGGGGGCTTCGACCAGCGCATGTTCGGCCGGCACAACAGCGAGATCGTGCGGCTGGTGTTCGGCCAGGGCCTCGCAGCCGCGGAGGTGTTCCGGCACGGGGTGGAGAAGGAGAAGCTGTACCGCGAGAGGATGGGGCCGGTGCTCGGCGAGCACCTTGTTCCGGGAGTGGCCGCATTCCTGGAGAGACACCGGGAAGCGCCGATGGCGGTGGCCACCAACGCCGAGCCGGCCAATGTGGCGTTCATCCTCGAACGGGGCGGGCTGCGTGGGTTCTTCCGCGTGGTAATCGACGGCGGCCAGGTGAGCAAGCCGAAGCCCGACCCCGAGGTTTATCTGCGGGCAGCGGCCGGATTGGGCATTGAACCGGCCGATTGCATCGTTTTTGAAGATTCAATTGCGGGAGCGAAAGCGGCGCGGGCTGCCGGGGCCCGGGTGGTGGCGGTCGAGACGACGCACCCGGCATCGGAACTTGCTCCCGTGGAGCTGAGCATCCGGGACTTCCTGGATCCGGCACTGGAAGAGTGGCTTTCAAGGCAAAGACCGGTTCACTAGCGCTGAGGCTGGCGGGCGCGCTGGTGGTCTGCACGCTGGCGCTGGCGGCGCCGGCCGAGACCAGGCGCAGCGTGTCCCTGGAGGAGGCGAGCGCCCGGCAGGGCGTCAGTTTCAAGCCCGCGCTGGAGGGCGAGAACGTCACCGTCCGCGGGGTGGTCTCCTCGAACCCGGTCGCCTATCCCTTCTATTCCCACTTGGCGATCCAGGATGAGGCCGGCTACGGCCTGGTGCTGGAGGGGCCCCCGGCGCAGTTCAGGGGTCTTCGGGCCGGCCAGCGCATCGAGGCGCGCGGCGCGATCTCCAAGCGAGCTGGGCTGGTGGTGCTGCTGCCCTCGAACATCCTGGTGCTCTCGGGCGGCCTGGTGCCAGCGGCGGAATGGACGAGCCCGGCCAGCCTGCAGTCGTTCCGGCACCTGGGCGTGCTGGTGACGACCGAGGGGCGAGTGATCGACAAGGGAGAGAGTCCGGAAGGCGAGTATCTGCTGATCGGGGAGGCGCGCCGGCCGCTGAGAGTGCTGTTGCCGGTGGCCAAAGCGCGCACCGGGCCGGCGAGCCTGGACCGCTTCGAGAACGGCGACAGTGTGCGCGTGACCGGTGTCGCCGCGCAGTACTGCCCGTTTGCGCCGTACGACCGCTACTTCCAGGTGGTGGCAAGCCAGGACGATGACATCGTGCTGGTGCGGAAGCGCTGGCTGGTCTCGCCCGAATGGCTCGCCGTCTCTCTGGCTTTCCTGGTGTTTGCGCTAGGCGTGTGGTGGGTGCGCGAGCGCCGCCTCAGGGCGCAGCGGCAGATGGTCAGGACGTTTTACAGCTTGGGTGAGGAGCTGATTGGAGTGTCCTCGCCACTGGAAGTCTTAAGCCGGCTGAATGCGGTCCTGCCGGAACTGTTGCAGGTCTTCGGCGTTCACCTCTACCTGCACAACCGCAACACCAGGACGCTGGAGCGGGTGGCCCGCAGCGCCGAGGGGGCGCTGGCCATTCCGGTGTCCGGAGGGGAGGGCTCCCTGCCGCTCGGGCCGGCGGCGTGTTTCCAAAACCAGGCCCTGCTGACCATCCCCGATACGCGGCGCAGTCCGTTCTTCCCGGACGGCCGCAGGGAGAGACAACCGGGTTCGGTGATGTTCGTGCCCATGTTCGCCGAAGCCGGTGTGCTGGGTGTGCTGGAGCTTTACGACGACCGGGCGGAGCACGAGTTCACGCGGGATGATCGGGTGCTGACGCAGCATCTGGGCAACCAGATCGGCATCGCGCTGCGGCTGGTGGAGGAGAAGTCGGTTCGGGAGCAGCTCTACCGCAGCGAGAAGCTGGCGGCGGTGGGGCAATTGATGTCCGGCATCGCCTCCGAGCTGCGCGCACCGCTGGAGAGCATCTCGGAGCTGGCGGAGAGCGTCACAGCATCGCCGCTGGGGACGCTCCGGGGCGACATCCAGGCGATCTCGACCGAAGCCCGGAAGGCGGCGGAGATCGTCTCCCGGCTGGTCTCGTTCGTGGAACCCGAGCGGGCCGAGGCCAAGCGCATCGAACTGAACGGCCTGCTGCGGAGCTTGATCCAGTTCCGGCGCCCCGAGCTGTCGGCGCGGGGGATCCAGGTCCGCGAGGTCCTGTCGCCGAACCCGGTCCATATTCTTGGTTCGCAGGGACAACTGGAGCGCGTTTTCCTGGACCTGCTGGTCCAAGCCGAGCATGCCCTGTTGGAGGCGCCTGAGAAGATACTGAGCATCGCCACCACGGTGCTGGCGCGGCGGGGCCTGGTGGAGGTCGAGTATTCGGGGAGCGGGCTTCAGGGCTGGGAGGGCGCGCTGGAACGAGCCGAGGCCGGGGCGCACGCCGAGGGCGTTTCGCGCGGCATCGTGCACAGCCACGGCGGTGAGCTGCGCGTCACGCGGTTGCCGCAGGGCCAGTGCCGCCTCGAGATCGAATTCCCGCTGGCGCCGGCGCGGCTGGCGGCCGCTGGCGCCGGCGCGGCCAGGGCGTTCACGTGCCTGATAGTCGAGCCCGACCAGGCGAGCCGCGAAGAGCTGGTGCGCACGCTGACCCAGCGCGGCTCCCGCGTGATTCCGGCGGCCACGGCCGAGGAAGGCGCCGAGCTCGTGCAGCGGCTGCGCTTCGACATCGTCTTCTGCGCGCTGCGCTTGCCGGGGCTGAACTGGATCGAGTTCTCCGAGAGCATCCGCCCGCAGATCGGGGGGTTCGTGCTGCTGACCGAAGGCTTCGACTACCAGCTCTCGCGCGGCCTGCTGAACGCGGAGAGCTACGTCCTGAATAGGCCGTTTGCGGAGGCGGACCTGGAACGGGTATTGACGGCGGTCGAGAACCGGCTGGCCAGCCCCGAGTCGCGGTTCCAGGTATGGCGCGCGCCGGACCGCAGCAAGGCCGCGGGCGGCTCCTTCTAGACGCGCGGGCCCGCACGTCGGCTGAAGCCGACGCTGCAAGCTGAAGCTCGCGCCACAACGTGGAGGCCGGGCCGGCTTACGGACGGATTACGGGCTATACCGTCACTCGAATAGCCCGTCAGCCGCAGGTTTTCACGGGTGCGTACAATAGGCGGTAGGCTCACATGAAACACTCTGCGCCGTTGCTTGCCTTATGCCTGGCGTGCGCCGGTCTGGGCGTTGCGGAAGACTACTCCGGGCCCCGTCCGCCCAAACCTGACATCCCCTATCTGCTGCACGCCGACGAGTTGATCCCGACCGAGGTGACCGAGGCGCGGGAACAAGGACGCGGCAGGGACGAGTCCGTCTACGTAATGGCGGGGGTGAGCTCGCCGGCGCGCACGCCGCTGGCCGAGCCGATCTTCCTGTTCGAGTCCCAGAAGATCGCGCCGGAGTCGCTCCAGCTCTATCGCCTGGAGGTGAAGAACGGCAGCCGGCAGGTGGTGCTGTCCCGGAAGAAGAAGAGCGCGCGTCCGCTGCGGCTGATGGTGACGCGGCTGGCCGAAGGGCTGTTCCGGATCGAGGTGAACGAAGGGCTGGGTCTGGAGAACGGCCAGTACTCGCTCAGCCCGGCCGGCTCGAACGCGGCGTTCTGCTTCGAAGTCTACTAACAGCTTGCCAGCGGGCTGACCGGTCCGCGGATTCCTGTCACAAACGCCGCCCGGGGAGCGCTCTCTCCTCAGCAGACCGAGAATGGAGCGACGATGGAGTTTGCCGGTGAGAGCCTGATGCGAGAAGGTCTGAGCACGGGGAGTGTTGGCGAGGCTCGGGCGGCGTGGTCCGATGCGGCCTTCGAGGCCGTGTTTGTCGGGTACTATGCGCGGATCGTTGCGGTGATCCAGCGCATGCTGGGGGACCGGGCGCTGGCCGAGGAGCTGGCCAGCGACGCGTTCCTGAAGCTCTACCAGCGGCCCGGGTCTTCGGGAGGGTTGTACGAGAATGTCGGCGGCTGGCTGTACCGCACGGCAACGCGGCTGGGCATTGATTCGCTGCGGGCGGCCGTGCGGCGCAGTCGGTATGAAGCTGCGGCGGCGCGGGAGCTGACCGGACCGGCGGGTCCGAACCCGCTGGAGGAGGTGTTGCGCGCCGAGCGCGCCCGCGCCGTCCGCGGGGCGATAGCCAGGCTGAAGCCGCAGCAGGCGGAGATCCTGACGCTGCGCGCGAGCGGGCTATCCTATCGCGAGCTGGCTGAGGTGCTCCGTATCCATCCGGCCTCGGTCGGGCGGCTGCTGGCCCGTGCCGACCAGACCTTCGAGAAGGCATACCGGCGGGCGAACCGGTCGTCGGGTCTGCGGTGAGGGGGCTATATGTGCATTTCTGATGGAGTGCTGCGGGCGAAGATCGACGGCGAACTGCCGGAAGCGGAGCTGGAGCGCGTGCGCGCGCATCTGGAGCAGTGCGCCCGCTGCCGGGAGCGGGAGCAGGGTATGGCCGAGCGCGCCCGGCGCGTGGCCGGTTTTTTCTCGGAGTTGGCGCCCGCGCCGGGGGAGGCGCCCGCCGACGCGGCTGCCGCCTACGCGCGGTTCCACCAGGAGCGGGCGGCGGAGCCTGAGCGGAAGTGGCGCCTGGGGCGGTTGGTAGCGCCGCGGCTGAGGCCCGCCTGGGGCGCCGCGGCAGCCGCCGCGCTCCTGGGCCTGGCAGTGGTGTCTCCTCCGGGGCGAGCCCTGGCCCAGAAAGTCCTCGGCATGCTGCGCATCCGGGCCGTGGTAGCCGTGCCGATGGAGCGCGATTTCGCCGCGGAGGGCAAGGGGCAAGTGCTCAGCCAACTGCTCGCCGACAGCGTCGTCACGACCAAGGAGAGCCGGCAGGTGACGGTCTCAGGCCGCGAGGAGGCAGCGCGGCTGGCCGGCTTCGAGGTTCGGCTCCCCGAGCTGCTCCAGGACACGCCCCAACTGATGGTGCGGACCGAGCACGCCTTCCACTTCACGGTGGACGAGCGGCGGCTGACGACACTGGTCTCCGCGTTCGGCCGCCCTGATCTGGAGTTCCCACTCGAGCTGAACGGCGCGCGGGTGTTCGTGGACCTTCCCGCGGCAGTCGTGGCGCGGTATGGCGACTGCCGGGCGGAGGGCTGGCGCGAGAGCCAGCAGAGCGCCCGCTCTGACACCTGTGTCACCGTGATGCAGGCGCCGGCGCCGACGGTGGTGACCCTGCCCGAGCTGGACTTGCGGGCGGTGGCGGAGTTCGGCCTGCAACTCAGCGGCATGAGCGCGGAAGAGGCGCGCAAGTTCAGCCAGGCGGTCGACTGGCAATCGACTCTGGCCATCCCCATACCACGCAACGTCACCAGCTACGAGACGGTGAACGTGGATGGCGCCCAGGGTATCCTGGTGGCCGGCGTTCCGAATGGGCGCCGGCAGTCTCCACCGGCGTATGGCCTGTTCTGGGTGAAGCACGGCCGCCTATACGGCGTCACGGGCTTCGGCGGGGCGAGCGCGGCCGTGCCTCTGGCGGATTCTCTGCGGTAGCGGCGTGACGATGCGGGCAGCCGCGGTCGAGACGTTCGGCTTGAGGAAGGTCTTCGGCAGGACGGCAGCCGTCCGGGACCTGACGCTCGAGGTGCGGCGCGGCGAGGTCTTTGGGTTCCTGGGGCCGAACGGAGCGGGGAAGAGCACGTCGGTCAGGATGCTGCTGGGGCTGGTCGCGCCGACCGCTGGGGCGGCGCGCGTGCTGGGCTGCCCCATCGCCGACCTGGCGGCGCGACGGCGAATCGGCTTCCTGCCCGAGCACTTCCGGTTTCACGACTGGCTTACGGCCGCGGAGTTTCTGCGCTTCCACGGCCGGCTGTACGGGATGAAACCGGCCAGGCTGGGCGAGCGCGTGCCGAAGTTGCTGGAGCTGGTGGGGCTGGGTGCGCACAGCGACAAACGCCTGCGCGAGTTCTCTAAAGGGATGCTGCAACGGATCGGGCTGGCGCAAGCGCTGCTGAATGAGCCGGAGCTGGTCCTCCTGGACGAGCCGACCTCGGGGCTGGACCCGGTTGGCCGGCGGCTGGTGCGCGACATCATCCGCGAGGAGCGCGCCCGCGGGGCGACGGTGTTCCTCAACTCGCACTTTCTGTCGGAGGTGGAGATCACCTGCGACCGCGTGGGGTTTATCAAGCACGGCGAGCTGCTGGAGATCCGGGAGCTGGGCAAGATCGGGGCCGGTGAACTGCGAGTGAGCGCGCGGGTGAGAAACCTGGGAGCCGAGGCCGCCGCTGGCCTGGAGCAGTGGGCCAAGGCGGTGCGGGTGGAAGGCGAGCGCCTGACCATGGAGGCCGCCGGCGAGGAGGCGCTGCCGAAGATCCTGGCGTACCTGGTCTCGATCGGTGCGGAGGTGTACTCGTTTACCGCCGAGCGGCTGTCGCTCGAAGAGCTGTTCCTGCGTATTGTCGGGACGGACGGCGGCCTATGAGAGGCGTGCGCGTAATTGCCGGGCTGACCTGCCGCGAAGCTGTGCGGCGGAAGATCCTTCTGGCGGCGGTGGTGCTCGGGGCGGCTTTCCTGGTGCTTTACGGACTGGGGCTGCACTGGGTGCTGCCGGAGATACCGCGCCAGGCGATCGTCCGGCGGCAGGCAGTCGCTTCCCT
>JBEKLW010000118.1:0-6984 GCA_050008815.1 Bryobacteraceae bacterium | reverse complement strand
CTTGCGCCTGGCCGCCGAGTACGATCGCAAGATCATCGTCGAGCGCGCCATTTCCGGCCGCGAGCTGGAGTGCTCCGTCCTGGGCAACGCGGACCCCCAGGCCTCCTTGCCCTGCGAGATCCTGCCCTCGCGCGAGTTCTACGATTACGACGACAAGTACCTGCTCAACCAGGCCGGGACGGTAGTGCCCGCGGATCTGCCCGCGGAGGTGACCGAGGAGGTCCGCCGCCTCGCGGTGGCCTGCTACCAGGCCGTCGAGTGCGAAGGCATGGCCAGGGTGGACTTCCTGCTCGAGTCCGCCACCGGCCGCCTCTACATCAACGAGATCAACACTATTCCGGGCTTCACCTCGATCAGCATGTACCCCAAGATGTGGGAAGCCACCGGCCTGTCCTATCCCGCCCTGATCGACCGCCTCATCCAGCTCGCCCTGGAGCGCCACGCCGCGCGCCGCGCCACCAAGTACTCGCGCTAGTGGCTCCTCACGTCGCGCCGTGCAACGGCCAGCGCCTGCTCATGTAGGTGCGCAGCCGGAGAATGGCTTGCGTCTTCAACTGGGAAATGCGCGATTCGTGCAAGCCGGCGAGTTGGGCGATCTCTCGCAGCGTCTGCTCCTTCTTGTAGTACAGACGGATCACCATGCGCTCGATGCCGGGCATCTTCTCAATCGCATCGTCGACCAGTCTCCCCAGCTCGGCGCGCTCCAGGATGCAGGAGGGCCATTGCTCTTCATCGTCACCGACCAGCTTCAGCCGGTCCTGGGCGCCGTTCTCGGAGGCGGCTTCGAGGCTGCTCAGATTGACGCCGCGCACCTCGACCAGCCACCCGTGCAGCTCGTCCAGGCTGAGGTGCAGTTCCGAGGCCACCTCGTCCTCGGTCGGCGCGCGCTGGTGGCGCTGCCCGGCGGCCGCGGTGGCCGACTCGATCCGCTTGGCCTTCTTGCGCTTCTGCCGCGGGGCCCAGTCCAGCTCGCGCAGGCTGTCGAGGATGGCTCCCCGAATCTTGTGCTCCGCGTAAGTTTTCAGCTTCACGTTCATGGCTGGATCGAAGTGGTCGATCGCCGCGATCAGGCCGAGCGTGCCCGCCGAGATAAGGTCGTCGAGACCGACCGAGGCCGGCACCCGATCGTAGATGCGCCGGGCGATCAAACGCACCTGCGGCATGCGCTCCAGGATCAGCCGTTCCCGCTCGTTGGGCGCCCGCTGCTCGACCAGGTGAAGAGTCGTCTCCAGCCGGCCGCACGGCTTGTGCCGTGGGAGCAGGCTGGCGACGGAACGGGCGGGTTTGAGCGTCGCTCCGCCAGCCGTCTTGTTTCGAGCTGCACGCTGCGCCATCATGCAGCGGTTAAGTGCAGGTCAGGCGCCGCGGATCTAACCTTGTCTTTTCAGGGGATTGACCGAAGATAGGGGGGACGGAATCTTGGCGCTCCGCTAGGCGTGATAATAACTTGGCGCGCCTGCCGTTCCCCCCTCCAAAGAGCTTATCGGCCAGGCTGGGCCAACCTTGCGCGTACCGGCTATGCCGCCTCTCTCACCGTTCGGGGCGCGGGCAGGCTCCCGGAGCTACCCGATTTCCCAGTCGTTGTAGCGCAGGAGCACAACCGTCACGTTGTCCGGCGCGCCGGCAGCCTTGGCCTGGTTGATGAGCTGGCGCACCTGGTCGTCGAGCGCCGCGTCGCGCGACAGCGTCGCGGCGATCGTCGGCTCGGGTACCTGCCCGGAGAGCCCGTCGGAGCACAGCAGGACCACATCGCCGGGCTCGAGGCTCTCCTCGCGCGTGTGGATGGCCAGCTCCGCCGTGGTTCCCACGGCCATCGTGAGAACGCTCTTGTGCGGGAAATTGCTGACTTCCTCCTCCGACAGGCCGAAACGCACCCGCAGCTCGTTGACCAGCGTTTGGTCGTAGGAAAGCTGCGTTAGCGAGCCGTCGCGCCAGAGGTAGGCCCGGCTGTCGCCGACATTGGCGATGAGCAGCCGCGGCAGGTCCCAGAAGGCCAGCACCACGGTCGAGCCCATCCCGGCGCACGCCTCCTCGCTCTGCGCGCGCTCGAGAACACGCCGATTAGCCTCCTGGATCGCCTCCTGGAGAACCTCTTCGGGGAGCACGCCCAGCAGGCTCTTGCGCAGGTGTTCCGCGACGATCTCAACGGTCATTGCCGAGGCGATCTCGCCCGAGGAGGCGCCGCCCATGCCGTCGGCGACGATGGCCACGCGCAACTCCGGGACGATCTGCCAACTGTCCTCATTGTTCTGGCGGATTAGTCCGGGGTCGCTCGCACCCCAAGCTTCCAGCGTCGGCATGGCTTCCAGGTACTTGAGTATGGTAGCACGCTGCTCTGCCGCCACTGTCAAGCCAGGGCCGTGCGCTACCATGACAACATCGCCCCTATGCCGCTCTACCAGGTCATCGTGCTGGCCGTTGTTCAGAGTCTCACCGAGTTCCTCCCCATCAGCAGCACCGCGCACTTGGTGATCCTTCCCCGCCTGCTGGGGTGGAACAACCCGGCCCTCAATAGCCTGGACTTCGACATCGCCCTGCACCTGGGCACCCTGGCCGCGCTGGTCGCCTACTTCTTCCGCGACTGGCTGCAAATCGTGCTCGGGGGCCTGGGCATCCGCTACCGCCACGACGCCGAGCTGGAACTCAACCGCCGGCTGCTCTGGCTCCTGGCCCTGGCGACCATCCCGGTTGCCGTGCTCGGGTACGTCTTCAAGGCTCAGGCCGAAACCACCTGGCGCAGCTCCTACGTCATTGGCGCCATGCTGATCGCCGTCGGGGTGGTGATATACCTCGCCGAGCGCGCGGGCCGGCTCCAGAAGGGCATCGGCGAGGTCTCGCTCGGCGATGCGATGGCGATAGGGGCCTCACAGGCGCTGGCCATCGTCCCCGGCGTGTCCCGCAGCGGCATCACCATCTCGGCCGGCCTGTTTCGCGGCCTCAACCGGCATGCGGCCGCCCGGTTCTCCTTCCTGCTTTCGACCCCGGCGCTGGCCGGGGCGGCCCTGAAAGCCTTTCATGACTTACAGAAGCAGGGGGGCCTCGCGCCCGACATGCGCCTGGAGTTCATCGTCGGCGCGGCGGTTGCCGCCGTAACCGGCTGGCTGGTGATCGCGCTGTTCCTGTGGTTCCTCCGCAGCCACACCTTACGGTTTTTCGTGTATTATCGGATCGTTTTTGGCATAATAGTAATCGCTCTGGCTATCTTGGGCCGCGCATAGGGATGAACGGCTCATCCGAGGTGCGCTCGTCCCGCCTGTCCGAGGCGGCGGGTGCTCTGTGCCTGCTGCTCGGCCTGGCCACGTGGCTCAGCCTCGTCTCTTACCATCCGGAAGACCCCTCCTGGAACACCGCCACCGGCGCCGTGCGCGCCAAGAACCTGATTGGGCCGGCGGGCGCGTACGCCTCCGACCTCTTCTACCAGGCGCTCGGTGCGCTCTCCTTCATCTTGCCGGTCATCATCGTGCTGGTTGCCTGGGCGTGGGTTCGCGGGCGGCGAGTCGAGGCGCCCCTCGTCAAGGCGCTGGGCTGCGTCCTGTTCATATCCAGCGGCTGCGCCGCGTTCAATCTGGGCCCGCCATGGATGCTCTTCGGCGCCGTGCCGGCGGGCGGACTGTTGGGGGGCGTGCTGGCCGAATACCTCCTCAGCGCCCTCAACCCAGCCGGCGCCGTCATTGCCACCTGCGCCGCGTTGCTGCTCTCGCTCTACCTGGCAACCGGGTTCCGCCTGGCGCACGTGGCGGCAGTTGCCGCCGTGCCCGCGTTCCTGCTCCGCCCTGCCACGCGCCGCGGGAGAGCCTGGCGGGCGCGCCGCAGGCAGCGGCGCAAGCTAGCGGGGAAGCTGGCGTCTCGGCGGGAACCCGAGCCGGCCGCCGAACTGGCGATGGAGCGGCTCGCCGCCGAGCCCCTCGCCCGGCCCGAGCCGGAATTGCCTCCGGATGAGATCCCCATCCGCACGCTCGATGACCTGCCGCCCGGGCCCCGGCCGGCCCCGGCACTCATCGAGACGCTTCGGACGGACCTGGAACGCCGCCACCCGCGGGCCGTCGAGCTGCCCGCGCACGCTGCGGCGCCCGCCCCCAAAGACTACGATCTGCCCACGACCGAGCTGCTCAACGAGCCGCCGGGCCGAACCGTTTTCGACGAGGACGAACTCAAGCAGATCGCCTCCCGCATCAAGGCGAAGTTCGAGGAGTTCGGCGTCTTCGGCTCGGTGGTGCAGATCAATCCCGGCCCGGTGGTCACCACCTTCGAGTTCAAGCCCGAGGTGGGGATCCGTTACAACCGCATCACCGCGCTCAACGACGACCTCTGCCTGGGGCTCCAGGCCGAGTCGATCCTCATCGAGCGCATCCCCGGCAAGCCCACCGTGGGCATCGAGGTGCCTAACACCAGGCGCGAGCTGATCAGCCTCCGCCAGATCCTCGAATCCGAGGAGTTCGCCGGCTCGCCGTCGCACCTGACCATCCCGCTGGGCAAGGACATCACCGGTCGCATCAAGGTGACGCCGCTCGATTCCATGCCGCACCTGCTCATCGCCGGGTCAACCGGCTCGGGCAAGAGCGTGATGCTGAACACCGTCATCATGTCCGCGCTCTACAAGTCCACGCCCGACGACGTGCGCATGATTCTGGTGGATCTCAAGCGGCTCGAGCTCGGCCTCTACGAGGGCATTCCGCACCTGCTCACGCCGGTGATCACCGACCCCAAGAAGGCCTCCAACGCCCTCCGCAACGCCGTGCTGGAGATGGAGCGGCGGCTGCGGCTGCTGGCCTCCCAAGGCGTGCGAAACATCGAGCAGTTCAACCGCAAGGTGCGGCAGCTTCGCAATGAGCCGATCCCGATGTTCGAGGAGGAGGCCGAGGCCGCCGAGGAGCTGGAGCGGCTGCCCTACATCCTGATCCTAATTGACGAGCTGGCGGACCTGATGATGGTCGAGGGCCACAACGTCGAGCACTCGGTCACGCGCTTGGCGCAGATGGCGCGCGCGGTGGGCATGCACCTGGTGCTGGCCACCCAGCGGCCCAGCGTGGACGTCATCACCGGGCTGATCAAGGCCAACTTCCCCGCCCGGCTGAGCTTTCGCGTGGCCACCCGCGTGGATTCCCGCACCGTGCTGGACGTCATGGGCGCCGAGCACCTGCTCGGCAAGGGCGACATGCTCTTCCTGCCCCCCGGCTCTTCACGGCTCATCCGGTTCCACGGCGCCTACGTCGCCGAGCCGGAGATCAACCGCGTGGTCGAGTTCTGGAAGGCGCAGGCGCAGCCGGACTACGACCAGTCCTTCCTGATCGCGCCGCCGGAGGAGGAGGAGGGCGACGAAGGCGGGCCGGGCGAAGATTACACCGGCGAGGAGGACCCGCTCTACAGAGACGCCGTGCGCGTGGTGATGGACATGGGCAAGGCCAGCACTTCCACGCTCCAGCGGCGCCTGCGGCTGGGCTACGGCCGCGCCGCGCGCATCCTGGACTCGATGCAGCGCGAGGGCATCATTGGCCCGCCCGATGGCTCCAAGCCCCGCGACGTGCTCAGGCGCCCCGACTGGCTCGACGCCCCGGACGAGATGGAGTGATATCCCAAGTGGGGCCGACCTTCCGGTCGGCCAGCCGGTCTCCAGACCGGCTCTGGCTTGGCGGACCTGGAGGTCCGCTGGCGGCTTTGGAAAGCCGCCCTACTTCTTCGGGTACCCTACCGTTTGCGCCACGATCGGCCGCTGCTCGGGCCGCAGGTTGAGCGCCTTGACCAACCCCGGGCGGTCGATCATGGCGCGCACCACCGACGCCAGGCCTTCGGAGGCGCAGAACAGATAGACGTTCTGCGCGATGAAACCCGTGTCCAGGCCCGAGTAGAACGTCTTGTCCGCCTCGCTGCCGGTTCCCATGCGCGCGGCATCGGCCACGTAGACCAGATTCAGGGGCGCGGTCTTGACGAACCCCTGCATGCCCGTCACCCCGCGGAGGTCGCCGGCGGCCACGGGCCGGAGCAGGTTTGCCTTTGCGTCGTAGAGGTACACACCCTCGGCGGTGGCGACGTAGATGTCGATTTCCTGCATGTTGATCGCCGAGGGCGCCGTCCGCTTGCCGTCCGGCCGGTTGACGCCGAACGCCGCCCACAGCAGGTTCGACAGCACCTGGGGCGAAAGCTGCTGCGTGCTGAACTCGCGCGTGGACTGGCGCTCGGCCAGCGCCTGCATCAACGGCTTGCCGCCGGTGGTCTCGGGCTTGGGCAGCGCCACGGGCTTGAGTTCCTGCGCCGCCGCGGGCAACACAGCCGCCGCCAGCAACAGGAGAAACGTCGGGAAGGATCTCTTCGTCCGCATGGCGCCAGTATAGCGATTGTGGGACGAGCCGAAGGGGGGGCTAGCGGCCCCTACTGGGGGATTTGGATGGCCGAGGGATCCGGACCATCGCCCACGTTGACGTCGATCCTCAGGCGCTGGTCCCCGTATCGCTCCTCAACGTCCAGCCGGCCCTGCCAGAGGCGCGCGAACGGCACGCCCGAGTCCGCCGGCCTTCGATCGCCTGAGAACGCCTTAGTGTTCCCGCTGACCCAGAAGACCGGCTCGGGCTTGCCGCCTGGGTAGCCGGCCGCGAGCGCCTCCCGGAGCGCGACGGCGTTCTTGACGTGGCAATAGATGCCCGGCGCGTACCCGCCGGCCAGCACCTGGCCGCACCACGCCCGGGCGTACTGCTTCATCGTGTCCGGCACGGCGTCCATGTACTCCACGTCGAGGTAGAGCGCCGACAGCGGCGGGAAGCCCTCCGCACTGCACTTCTTCACCGCATCGCGGCCGTCGGTGACGCCCAACGTCCGCGTGGGCGGCGTGCGCGATCCAGGCCCTTGCGCCTGCCGGCCGACATAGACCGGCGCGATCCCGTAGCCCATCGCTACCAGCCGCGGGCGCGTCCCCTTCCAACTGGCGTCGCGGTGACATGGGGAAGGCAGATAATACCCGACCCAGCAGTAGGGCGACTGCTCCCGCCAGAT
>JBEKLW010000117.1:0-7023 GCA_050008815.1 Bryobacteraceae bacterium | reverse complement strand
GGCCTCGTCCGGCATGATCTTCACCTTCATGCCGAGCCGCGCGGCGGCCTTCTTGAGCGCATCCTCGCCCAGGTTCCATTGGTCGGCCGTGCCGTCGTACTTGCCGCTGGAGCCGCCGTCCCAGGTGGAAAGCTCGGCCTCGTACCGCTCGAAGCCAAAGGTCTTCAACATGTCGATAGCGAATTCGAGGCAGCCGACGATCTCGTCTTCGATCTGCCCGGGAGTGCAGAAGATGTGGGCGTCATCCTGGGTGAAACCGCGCACGCGCATCAGCCCGTGCATGACGCCGGAGCGCTCATAGCGGTAGACGGTGCCGAGCTCGCCCAGGCGCACCGGCAGGTCGCGGTAACTCTTGAGCCGGTCCTTGTAGATCAGGATGTGAAACGGGCAGTTCATGGGCTTGAGCTGGTATTCGGCGTCGTCCAGCTCCATGCGCTTGAACATGTTCTCGGCGTAAAAGTTGTAGTGGCCCGAAGTCTTCCACAGCTCGGCCCGCGCCACGTGCGGCGTATAGACCAGCGCGTACCCGCGCCGGATGCACTCGTCGCGCATCCAGTCCTCGAGGATGCGCCGGATGGCGCCTCCCTTGGGGTGCCAGAAGACCAGCCCCGGCCCGGCCAGATCCTGAATGCTGAACAGGTCGAGTTCCTGACCGAGCTTGCGATGATCGCGGCGCTTGGCTTCCTCGACCTGGCGGAGATAATCCTCGAGCTCCTTCTTCGAGAAGAACGCGGCGCCGTAAATGCGCTGGGCCTGCGGGCCGCGTTCGTCGCCCTTCCAGTAGGCCCCCGCGATCGAGAGCAGCTTGAAGGCCTTGATCCTGGCGGTGGAGGGCACGTGCGGGCCACGGCAGAAATCGATGAAGTGCGGCCCCAGCGTGTACTCGGAGAAGACATCGCCGGCCTTCTCCTCAATCAGTTCGCACTTCAGGTTCTCGCCCATCGCCGCATACTTCTGCAAACCCTCCTGCTTGGGCGTGAGCTGGCGCTGGAAGGGCAGGTTCTGACGTTGCAGCTCCCACATTCTGGCTTCGATCTTCTCGAGGTCTTCGGGAGTGAAGCCGCCGTCGCGATAGAAGTCGTAGTAGAAGCCACTGTCGATGGGCGGGCCGACACCGAGGCGGGTTCCCGGGTAGAGCTCGAGCACGGCCGCGGCCAGCAGGTGTGCGGCCGAGTGGCGGTAGACCTCCAGCGCCTCGGGGTCCTGGGACGTGAGGATCTGGAGTGTGACGTCGGAATCGAGGGGCCGGGTCAGGTCATAGAGCTCGCCGTTGACCTTGGCGACGACGGCATCGTCGGCCAGCCGGCGGCCGATCGATCTGGCGATGTCCAGCGGCGTGCTGCCAGCGGGCACGCGCTGCTGGCTCCCGTCGGGGAGAGTGACACTGATCTGGTTCATAGAGGGGCTGATTTGTCAGCGTAGCACGGCTGCCGAAGGAGGTTCACCGCCTCACCGCGCAGGCACTCCTGCTTGGCCCTGGCGATCTGAGGCGCCGCGGCCCGTGCGCCGCAAAAACCGGGGACAGACGACACGTTTCGCGTGTCCGACTCCCTCACCCCGACGACATTGGAAAGCGAAACGTTCCGTCTGTCCCCGGTTTTTGGTGAAACATCCGGGCTAGAGTCTTACCACGACGATCACGACGCCGTGTGATGCGACCGGCGTGGAGAATTTGCCCGTGAACTTCCCCAGGTCCCTGTGCGCCCACAAGTCACGGACAGCGGCGGGGCGGTCCGCGGGGTAACCGAGGTCCGCCCAATCCAAGGTGATGGTTTGTTCCGCCGATCCCCTGTTCAGCAACACCACCGCGATGCTGCCGTCCTGGAGCGGCTTCAGCCAGACGTCTTGCTCGCCATCGTGGCGAATTCGCCGGCCCTGCTGCCCGAGCGGATCCTGGTCCACCGCGATGACTTCCTTGCTGGTGAGGATCTCGCGGATCTCCGGCGTCATCGCGTCCAGGTCGTTGCCCGCCATCAGCGGCGCCGCTAGGATGGCCCAAAGGCTGAAGTGCGCGCGGTACTCGGTAACCGTCATCCCGCCGTTGCCGACCTCCAGCATGTCGGGGTCGTTCCAATGCCCCGGACCGGCGTAGCTTTCGAGCCCAACCTGAAGGTCGACTATGTTCACGACGCCAAGTCCGTACTGCGCCCCCTTGCCTTCCCACCTGTCCAGGATGTCGCCGGTCGTGCGCCACAGATTCCCGACGCTTCCCGCCCACAGCCAGGGCTTCGAATTACCCCATTCGCAGATGCTGAACACGATGGGACGGCCCGCCAGCGCCAGCGCGTCGCGCATGAGCTCGTAGGATGCCCTGGGATCCTGGGTGGAGGTGTTGCACCAGTCGTATTTCAGATAGTCGACGCCCCAGGCCGCGTACTGGCGGGCATCCTGGAACTCATAGCCGCGGCTGCCCGGCCGGCCCTGGCAGGTCCTGGCGCCGGCATCCGAGTAGATGCCGAACTTCAGGCCGAGGGAGTGCACGTAATCGGCCAGCGGCTTGATCCCGTTCGGGAAACGCTGGGGATCCACCATGATGTTGCCGTCCGGGTCACGGGAGATCTGCCAGCAATCGTCGATCACGACGTACTGGTAGCCGGCGTCCCGCATTCCGGTCCTCACCAGCGCGTCGGCCGCCTTCCTGACGAGGTCGTCGCGCACGTTGCAGCCGAACTTGTTCCAGCTATTCCAGCCCATTGGCGGCGTGCGGGCAAGGCCGTTCTCCAGTGCGCACAGAGCGCCGGAGAACAAAGCGAAGCAGGCAACTGAGAACAGTAGCTTTCGCATCATGACCACTCTACCCCGCAGCGACGCATCCCGTGGCGCACCGTAATCCGTCCGTAAGCCGGCACGGGGGTTGTCGTAGCGCGCGCTCTCAGCGTGCCGCGTCGGCACTAGTGCCGACGCTTGGCGGAACCATTCCCGGAACCGGGGCAAGCAGTTCCTGGCCCGCGCGCTGACCGGCGTGGGGACCGTGGCGGCGTTTGCGGTCGGCCGGCCGGGAATGTCGGTGTCCGGGTCGATGGACAACACGATCCTCCCGGGGGATCGCATCTCGCAGAACATCGGCATCGCGGGCGAGCAGGAGCTTATGAACCTGGCCTATAGCCAGGACGTGGTCGTAACAGTGCCGGGCAACACGCGGTTCTTCCTGGTGTTCCAGCAGGGGGTGGGGCGGGAGGGAGCAAGGCCGGGCCCTGCAACGGCAGGGAGTCGGTCGCCAGCTTCAGCCCTCGCCTCAAGCGCGCAGGGGACGGACCTGCCGAGCGCGGCTGAGTTACGGGAGCTTGTGCAATTGAAGCGGGAGTTGAACCGGATCTACGGCGAAGCCGCGGCCACGACGACGACTGCGCAGGCGGCGGCGCGGTGACGGAGGTGCAGGCAAACTGGAAGCCGTTGGAGGAGAGGCTGGGGCCGGCGCGCTGCGCCGGCTTCATGTACATGGGCCGGATTAACGGGATCAATCAGTACAAACACGGCCTCAGCCGCCGGTATCTGAACCTGAGTGACGACGGGAGGGCGTTTCGGCAGCTCGACCGGGGTCGGTTCGAGGAAATTCCGTTTCCCGAAGCGGTGGTGTGGGTGGCGGAGCCGCTTACGGCCATGGGAGAGACGCTCGAAAGCGCGTGTGACGAGGAGTACGGGGCGCGGCGGTCGGCGGCGCTTCGCGGGGCAGGGATACAGGAACTGCGGATCAAGATAGTTCCTGATGAGGTGACGGTTCAGCAGGGCGATCTTCCGAGAATCCTCCTACAGAGCGCCCCTGGAGCGGAACGATAACAGAAGGCGACAGCTCGAACTCAGACAGTTCCGGGATCTTTCGGAACACAGAGACTCGGAACGTATTGGAGGTGGCTGGTAGAACCCGTGCCGTGCCGAGGTTCTGTCCGCCCGGGGGCACTAATCCTTCCCGCCGGCCGCCTTCGCCCGGGTTCTGCCGCCAGTCCTCTTTGTCAACGTGCCCTCCCCTGGGCCGTAGGTGAGCAGCTTCTTGAAGTCCTCCGCAATCAGCTGCGATACCTTACTGAAATCGGTCACATCGAGGTCGTGCCAGTATCCCCAGTAGAAGTAGTCGGCAAACACCTCGATCTTGGATGGATCGAATACTTGGCCAGCTGTGCCGTCGATTGGTTTGAAATAGCCGGTGTCCCCGGCGCACTCATCTTCCTCCTCCCAGACAAACGTCCGGATGTCCGGATCGGCCGCAAAAGCGCTCTTGAACGAGCCGTGCCAGCGATTCAGAAAGTTCTCCTTCTGCTTCCGATCATCCTGGTATCCCGTCAAAACGACGCCCACCTTACGCAACGCGGCGTTGATGAACACGTAAGCGGATGAAGTCGTGTGCCAGTCCCGAATCTTCAGCGTGGAGTACAGGCATGGTAGGTCTTCCGAGGAATCATCGGCGTCAGCGGACCATTCCGCCGCCCGCTCGCCGGACGACGCGACCGCCTGGATACAGACGAGCTTGAGCAACGCATTGAGCGCGTTCTTCGCGGCCTCAAGCTTCGTCCACACCTCGGGGAAATGCGCGAGAAAGGCCTTGAGCTCATCGGTGGTCATCGGGAACAGTCTCCATAATCTTTCTGCACGGATACAGGCCAAGAACTCTTCAAAATAGACTTGCTGCTCGTGATCCAGGATGGCCCTTTTGCTCTCCAGGAACAGCAGTATTTGCTGCCACGATAAGAAGAAGACCTTGTCTGGCAGGCGTGCGGCGAGGTGCCTGACCTCGGCAGGAGCCGACCTCTCCACGGATAGGAACAGCAGCGTCGTTAGATCTCGGCCGAATTGCTGGGCTGCGCCACGGAAATGGTTCCGGAGTTGGCTGGCGCTGCACATGCCGGGCTGGATCTTCGTCTCAATGACGACGTACAGAGGGCCTTGGAATTCGAGTACGGCATCCGGGCGGCTATGCGTGAGGTTCCATTGGACGTGCCCCCGGATGCGATCTGGCGATTCGACTGATAAGCCCGCAAGAGCAAGCATTTGGCAAGCGATCTCGGGACGGCATCGTTGAAGCAGCCACACGAGCGCATTCGTGCATCGGTCTTCCGGCGTGTGGCCCTTCCGGATCACGTCGACTAGGCTCTGGACTACCGCCATGCTATCAGGCGCCTCCGTGCCGGCCCCGGCGCAGGTCTTCGCATTTCAAGACTGGACCCTCGCCAACCTAACAGAATAGCAAGACTGGAAACTCGGCCCTCCCACGATTTCCGATCTTCGGATTAGGGCTCGTCGGGGGAATTCGTGGGTGAATCGGTGGAGTAAACCCTCATGCACCCCGCTGGGGCTTCGCTCATGCGAACCTCTGAAAACCAAAAACAAGAACAAAAACCTTTCTAAGAAGGAGAAACAAGAAGCCTCTACGCCGCTGGTCGGGACCGAGCAGGACACGCGTCAGAAGGAGACTGACTAGAACGTCCGAACTGGACCGGTGCGGCAAACAATTTCATGGTCTGGGGGCGCGGCTTCGTTGGCCGGTCCTGGGGTGCTCACTCTTGTCGAAGCCGGCTGCCAGGAGCAAGGGGTTGTCGCTACTTCCCCTACGGCGTCGCGATCAGCCCGACCGGCGACAAGGTAGTGGTCTCGAATTGGGGCGTCACGGAGTATAAGTCCCTATCCGGCGCGTCATACAACGATCAGAGCTCCTCACGACGCAACGTAACGCTCCATCCAGAGGAGCGCCTTGTCGGGCGGCTAATAACACAGCAGAAAGAAGCGCATCTCAGTCGCGCGGATTCGCCCGCTCAGCGGACGACCCAAAGTACTTCGGGATGAGGTTTGCGACATCTGACGCAATCTTCGCAATCAAGGCGCGCTTTGCCTGCTCGGCGTCCTGCGGTGTTCTGAGCTGAGGGGTATCCTCACAGATCGACCCGGTCCAAACGCCCCCGACCACACGTACGTCTCCGAACTTATTTCTATTGTCCGCGGTAGGCCGCTCGTCCACGAACACCGGGCTGCAAAGGCTCTGTAGACCGGAATCGGGGCGTCGCATCTTGGCGATTATGACTCCAATAGTGACGGTTACGTCCGCGTCACCTTCCGACGCTGCCATCGACAGTCCAATCTCCCCCAATCGTTTGGCAAGGGCTTCCCGAAGCTGCGCCCAACCGGTGGCTACGAATGCCGTCTTTACAGGCGTGGCGCGCAGGAGAGCAAGCTTGGGCGCCAATCGTCGTTTGACCTCTTCCGCGTTGGAACTCCCGGGATACTTTTCGAGGAATCCCTCGTAGCTGCTGATTCTCCCCTCGCGGATTGCGTCGTCGAACTGGATCTGCTCGACCCGCTGCCTCGCCTCGGCCGCGAACCGGCTCCCGGGGTGTTTCTCCAGGAACATGTTGTAGGCATAGACCGTGTTGAACTTGACAGCCTGTTGCCAGTCCCCGATTTCGCTGGCGTACACGGGGATGGCGGAATAGAACACTGCACTGACAGCGACACACAGAATCAATCTTCGCAGAGTCACCGGAATCCTCCTGTTTGTTCCCCGGGGCTTCATTCTCACCCGTTCCTGAGAACATCGACGTTCAATGGATCTCCCGCTTTGGCTTGCCTGGACACGTCCTATTGTAAATCAAACCGTCACCATTGGAGCTTGTCATCTGGCTCTTCCGGGTTCTTAGTGGGCGGCTGGAGCGGGGACGGAGACAATCAGGCAGGTTGCCTCTCTCCAGTCGGAGGTGTCTCGGCCCGATGGAACCCGGGTCGCCGCGTCGGACTGGGTTCGAAGCTCCCGGATTCTGAGTCCACGTCCGCTGCCCCATACCGTCGGCCTGGCGAGATCTCCTGCGCAGCAACCGCCCGCGTTTTCTGTGAGTTGAAAGAACTCCCACCTCTGCGCGCCGTTCAGGCGACTCGTCTTTGAAGTCTACCAGCGAGGCCCGGCTGCCTCAGCCGAGAAGCCCCGGAAGTGTTGGGGGTGGGCCGCAAGCGTCAGGGGTCCCCAGCAGTTCACCTTCTCAGAAATGGGGTTCTTGGCCCCACCGCCTCCGCCACCAGCCCCGGCTACCCACTACAAACCCG
>JBEKLW010000116.1:0-7068 GCA_050008815.1 Bryobacteraceae bacterium | reverse complement strand
CGGGCGGTCTTGATGATGAGCAGCCACTCCTCCGCTTGCTCGATGGCGCCCTTCCAGCGGTAGATGCTGCGGACGCCCGGAACGACGTTGACGCAGGCGGCCAGGCGCCGTTCGACGAGGTCCCGCGCGATCTTCTCGGCTTCCCCGGCCGAGCCGCAAGTGGAGAGCACCACGATCTTATCTGTCATCCAACTCGCTCCTACGGCGCCGGCGGCGCGTTCGAGCCGGCGCGAAAGAAAGTTGTGGCAATTCGAGTGCGCACGGCCAGAATTCTCTGGCGCATGAGTCCAAACAGGATTATAAACAAATGTAGGGATGAAATCGGCGGCAGCGCGCATAGGTCGGGGGCTCATCTGGTTTGCCATTGCCGTGGGCCTGTGCGTGGGCTTCCGCGTGCCCCAGGGCGTCGCCGACCTCAGCAAGAAGCAGCAGGTGATCCGCCAACTCCAGGGGGAGAACGCGGACCTCGCCCGCGAGGTCCAGGAAAAGCGGGAGCGCGTCCGCAAGCTGCGGGACAGCCGTTCGGAGCAGGAGCTGGAGATTCGCAAGCGCCTGAAGCTCCAGCGCCAGGGCGAGACGGCGATCGTGGTCCCCGGGCAGAACCGATAACCACGCCCGGAACAGCGGCTATCCCACTCCGCGTGTGTGCTCGATGCCGGCCGCACCCGGCCCGTGGGCTATGGGGGTGAGATTTTGACCACTGGCGTGAGCTCGCGGCTGGTGATCACGCGGTCGATCATGCCGTAATCCTGCGCCTGCTCCGGGTCCATGATGTAGTCGCGATCGACGTCCCGGGCGATGCGGTCCACCGGCTGGCCGGTCGACTCGGCCAGGATCAGGTTGAGCATCTCGCGCATGCGCAGGATTTCCCGGGCGTAGATGTCGATGTCGGCCGCCTGTCCGGCCAGGCCGCTCATGGAGGGCTGATGGATCAGGATGCGCGAGTGCGGCAGGCTGTAGCGCTTGCCCTTCGCGCCGGCGGCCAGCAGGACGGCCGCCATGGAAGCGGCCTGTCCCACGCAGATGGTTACGATGTCGGGCTCGACGAACCGCATCGTGTCGAGGATCGCCAGGCCGGCCGAGATGGAACCTCCCGGGGAGTTGATGTACAGCGAGATGTCCCTCTGCGGATCCTCGGCGGCCAGGAACAGCATCTGGGCAATGACCAGGTTCGAGACCGTGTCATCGAGCGGCGTCCCCAGGAAGATGATGTTCTCCTTGAGCAGCCGCGAGTAGATGTCGTATGCGCGTTCGCCCCGGGAGGTCTGCTCGACCACCATGGGGACTAGAACGGAATTGCGCATTCGGGTTTACCTCCCACGACCCGGCTGAGCGGGCCATTCCTTCGCCGGCACTTCTTACCAGCAACCTGCTGCGGCGCGCGACAGGGCCGCCTCTACTCTCGCTGCGCCCGGCCGGCGACCTCGCGCCTCGTCACCGTCGCGGCGGGAAACCCGAGGCTAGCCTTTCTTTCTGCCGCCGGCAGCTACTTTCCTGCTTCTCCGCGGTTTCTCGAGCGCCTTGCGCTTCTCTTCTAGCGCCGCGGCCAGATCGGCGATGGTCGTCTTCTCCAAGTATTCCATAATCTTCGCCCGCAACGCCTTCCAGGAGTCGTGCATGCCGCAGGGAGCGTCGTCGGTGCACTCGGCAAGCCCGCTGACGCACTTCTGGTAGCCGGTAAGCCCGTCCAGCGCCTCCACCAGGTGGCTGAGGCTGATCTGGCTGGGCGGGGTGCACAAGCAGAAGCCGCCGGTCGGTCCCTTACTGGAGCGCAGCAGCCCCTTGCGCGCCAACTGTTGCAGGATCTTCGCCAAAAAGTGGGTGGGGATGCCTTCCTGCTCGGCAATCTGCCTCACCATCGTGTACTTTCCCTCCGGGACCTGCGCCAGGTTCACGAAGGCCCGGATTGCGTACTCGGCGGAACGCGAGTAGAGCATGGTCGGTTCTCCCCTCTTGAGATCCAGATCCGTACTCTTTTATCTTGAAACAGGGGCACCAGGGAACGCAACCGGATTTCGGAGTCCAGCCCGGGCTCCGCGCCAACAAGCTACCGCGGCCCGGCCCTGCGCAGCAGCGGGCGGCTGGCGAAAGATGCAGGTCCGCTTGCCTGCGAGCGCCCAGCCGCGCTACGCTCAAGGCGAGCCGGAAGAGAGGGAGGGGCGCCTATGCGGTCTTGGCCGTTTCTGTTGGCCTGCGGACTAGGGTACGCGCGAGTTCAATAACGCAGGAGGGCAGAGACCAATATGGGGACCTTTAGATACTGCGGCGCTTCGCCGTGGTTGGTGGCGCTCATGACCGCGCCGCTGCCGGCAGTACCACGGGCGGCCATCTCTGAGGCCTGCATCGCTGCGGACGCCGTGGTGGTTGGGAACGTCCATCGCGGGCCAGGCGCTGCGATTGCCGATGTGACGGTCTTGCAGGTCATCAAGGGGCAATCGGCTGCCAACACCATACTCTCGGCGCAACTACCTCAACTCCCCTCGCGCCGGGTCGCTTCGGGCGAGGACCTTACCGCTGTTGTGTTCCTCAAACAAGATGGGGCTGGCTGGCGCGTGCTTTCTCGCGCAGGTGAAAATGCTCCCTTACGAGATTTAATGCTTCCCAGTAGGGACGCCACGCTCGTGGGAGGCCAGGTTTCGGGGAGCTGCGAAGACCAGGTCTTTGCGCGGACACTGGCGGCACTGGACGATGGGAATATCCCATGGTATCGGCTGCGGGTGCTGGAGTGGTTCCATGGCTTCGATAGCACTGCATACCGGGAGCAATTGGGAGCACTTTCCCACGCCGCAAGCCCGGAGTTCCGGGCCATGGGCCTGGAGGGCCGTTTCGCGCTCGGCGATGGTGCGGCGCTGCAGCAGCTCGAAGGCGATGCGGCACGGTTCGGGACGTCGACATTGGCGGAGCTCGGGCTCGTGTTAGAAACGTATCGCAATCCGGATCCCACCGGAATCGCTGCGCTCGGCAGGATTGTCGGGTTGTCTGACGCCAAGTACACTCCCTTGGTGCACGGCGCGGCGTACTCTCTCCACGCCCTGCATACGTTAGACTCGCTCCCAATCCTCTACCGTCTCCTCGACAGCTCTGACCCAACTGTCAGGTTGGAGGGGATGTTTGGGTTCGCTGCGTTCGTGGCCAACTTTCCAATCCAGAGGCCGGAGGATGGCCCAAGCAATCGGAACCTAACTTCACTGCCAGGCGGGAAGTACACCACGGGGGACGGCGAGAGCCATTTCCCTAGCATAGGGTCCGACAATCAAGACACACTCGCCTTCTGGAAGACCTGGTATCAGGCCAACTTCGAAAACCCCCACTGAGGCTTGATTGAGCTCGCTGAGACACTATGCAGCCGCGCCTAGGGCGGCCAGGGCCTCGTCGATCACCAGGTAAAGCTCCGCGCGCTGGACCGCCGCCCGGCTGCCTGAATCTTCCCGGCGTCCGGCGCCGCCTATGCTACTGTTGTGGGAAACATGGAGGAGATGCTATGAACCGACGCGAGTTCCTGGCTTCCGGCGTGGCGATCGCGGGGGCTGCGCTGGCGCGCTTTCCATTTCCCCTATACGCCAGCGGCACAAAGAAGCTGGCCAGCGACCGCATCCGGCTCGGCCCGATGAAGGTCGAGTTGAGCCGAATGGCGATGGGCACGGGCACCAACGGTTATGCCAGCAGCTCGAACCAGACCCGCCGGCTCGGCATCCGTGGCTTGGCGGATCTGCTACAGGCTGCCTTCGACCAAGGGGTCACCTTCTGGGATTCCGCCGACGCTTATGGCAGCCACCCGCACCTCAAGGAGGCCCTCAAACGCGTCCCGCGAGATAAGGTGACCATCCTGACCAAGACGCGCGCCTCCACCGAGCAGCAGGCGCGCGCCGATCTGGACCGTTTCCGGCGCGAAATCGGCACCGACTACCTCGACATCGTGCTGCTGCACTTAATGGAGGATGACAACTGGCCCCAGCGGAAGAGGGGCGCCATGGCCGCCATCAGCGAGGCGCGCGAAAAGGGCATCGTGAAAACGCACGGCACGTCGTGCCACACGCTCGGAGCCTTGAAGGCCGCGGCCGCCAGCCCGTGGGTGCAGGTGGACCTGGCGCGCATCAACCCGGCGCGAATGGCGATGGATGCCGACCCCAGGACGGTGGTCTCCGTGCTGCGGCAGATGAAGAGCGCGGGCAAGGGCGTGATCGGCATGAAGATCCTCGGCGCCGGCGGCCTCAGCCACCGGGTCGATGAGGCGCTTCAGTACGCGCTCGCGCTGGACTGCGTGGATTGCTTCACCATCGGAGTCGAGAACCGCGGCCAGCTCCAGGACCTGCTCAGGCGCATTCCGGCGGCCAGCACCCGCGGCTGACGCCAAACCGGTTTGGCGCCGCGCTCCGCCGGCTAGTCCAACTTCCGCAGTTTCGGCCTAACCGCCATCCTTCACCGCGCCTCGTCCTGCATGTGCTTTTCGCGGCGGCAGCGGATCTCGCGCACGGCGTAGATGCGGCGGTCCTGGCTCTCGAAGTAGGTCCGCATGAGGAGCTCGCCGATCAGCCCGGTGGAGAACATCATCAGCCCGGCCAGCAGCAGCAGGCCCCCGGCCAGCATCAGCGGCCCGTGCTCGCTGACGATGTCGTGGCCGCTGGTGAGCTTGTGAATGGCCAGCCAGCCGAGCACGCCCCCGCCGAGCACCGAGCTAAGCAGGCCCAGCTTGCCGAAGAAATGCATCGGGCGCGTGAGGTAGCTCAGCAGGAACTTGATCGTGAGGAGGTCGAACAGCACGGCCAGCGTGCGCCCCAGGCCATAGTGCGAGCCGCCGGCAGACCGCGGCGCGTTCTGGATCGGCACCTCGGCTACCCGCGCACCGTAAACCGTGGCCAGCGCCGGAATGAAGCGGTGCAGCTCGCCGTACAGGTTGATGTCTTTGAGCACCTCGGCCCGGTAGGCCTTGAAGGTCGTTCCGAAGTCGTGCAGCTCGACGCCCGAGAGCCTGGCCATTATCCAGTTGGCGACGCGCGAGGGCAGCCTGCGCGTGAGGGCGTTATCGACGCGCACCTTGCGCCAGCCGCTGGCGATGTCGTAGCCTTCGTCGAGCTTCTCCAGCAACGCCGGGATGTCTTCCGGCGCGTGTTGGAGGTCGCCGTCCATCGAGACCACCACTTCGCCCGCCGCCTCGTGGAAGCCGGCCGAGAGCGCCGCGGTCTGGCCGAAGTTCCGCCGCAATTGCACCACCTTCAGATGGGCGTCCGTCTCGGCCAGGTTCGCCAGCAGGTCGAAGCTGCGGTCGGTCGAAGCATCGTCGACGAAGATGATTTCATAGGGCCGGCCGAGCGCGCTCAGCACCGCCGTGAGCCGGTCGTAGAGCCGCAGCAGGGAGGGCTCCTCGTTGTGAACCGGGATGACCACCGAGAGCATCGTTGTTACTCAGTCTAGCAACACGGCCTCCGGGGCTGCGCTGAGAGCGCGGATTAGTCCAGCAGCGTCCGCACACGCGCGAGGACGTCCGCGACCAGTTCTGCCGGCAGAGTTTCCACCCACTTGCCATGCCGCTCCCTGTAGTCCAGCGTGCGCACCTGGTGGCACAAGACCACTCCCTGTGTTCGCGTCCCAGCCGCGCTGAGCGAAACGGCAAAGCCGTGCTCTCTGGCAAACTCCCCGCCAAGCGTAACCGGGCAAACCAGCAGGAGGCCGAACCGATTGAACTCCAAGGGCGATAGGACCAGAACGAATCGCTTGCCGCGCTGTTCCCGCCCTTTCGTGGGGTCGAGGTCGATATGGAGGACATCGCCGCGGTCCGGGATGCCCCGCTTCACAGCGCTTCTCTCCCAACCGGGCCCGTCTCCAGCCAGGCGCGATCCCTTCCCCGGGGTGCCAGATCCGAGCGCCGGCAGCGCGACAAAAGCTCGGCCAGGGTGTAGCGCGGCTTCGCTTCGGGTGCCACGATCAGCCGGCCGTTCTCGACGCTCACCTGCACTCGCGAGCCGGCCTCGAGGTCAACCAGGCTCAGGATCTTCTTGGGAACGGCCATCACAACCGATCCGCCCAGATTGCGAAGAATCACAGTCGCCATGCCATATGCTCCTAGTTATGGATAAGTATAACACACATCCGGCCGGCGGGCCCCGGCCGCGCGCACCTTGAGCAGATGCGGCTCTATTGCGCTACGCAGCAGGTTGTTCGCAAGAAACCCAAGCTACAGCGTGGTCGAGCCCTCGCCCAGTTTCACGCGCACCTTGGTGGTTTGCCCGTTGCGGAACAGGGTCAGCTCCAGCGTGTCGCCGGGCCGCTTGCCGTGCAAAGCGCGCAGGAGCCCGTCGCGGCTCTCCACCGCGTGGCCGTCGATGTTCATGATCAGATCGCCGCCGGCGGGAACCTCGTACATGCCGATCTGCACCGTGCGGCGCGCGCCCCGGAGGCCCGCCGCCTCGGCCGCCGAACCGGACTCCACGCTGACGATCAGCAGCCCGCCCTCGGCCGGCAGGTTGAGCGCTTCGGCCAGGTCGCCGGCCACGTACATGACGTTCACGCCCAGCCGCGGCGGGGCGAAGTGGCCCTTCTGGGCGTACTCGTTCAGCATCATCTTGGCGCGGTTGATGGGCATGGCAAAGCCGATGCCGATGTTGGACCCGGGGCCGTAGATGGCGGTGTTGATGCCGATCACGCTGCCGTGGGAGTCCAGCAGCGGTCCGCCGCTGTTGCCCGGATTGATGGCCGCATCGGTCTGCAGCATGCCCTCCAGCGTGCGGCCGCTCTCGTCGCGCAGGCTGCGGCCAAGCGAGCTGACGATGCCCGTCGTCAGCGTCCCCTCCAGCCCGAACGGGTTGCCGATGGCGAGCACCTTCTGGCCTACCTGGACCGGATCGGAGTCCCCCAGGTGCAGGAAGGGGAGCTTCTTGCGCGGTTCGATCTTGATGAGCGCAACGTCGTTGGCCGGGTCGTGCGCCAGCACCCGGGCCCGGTACTTCGACTGGTCCGCCAGCGTCACCTCCATCTCCTGGGCGCCGGAGATGACGTGATCGTTGGTCAGGATGCGCCCGGTGTCGTCCACCAGAAAGCCCGACCCGGTGCCCTGCTGCGGAATGATCTCCA
>JBEKLW010000115.1:0-7089 GCA_050008815.1 Bryobacteraceae bacterium | reverse complement strand
ATCCTGGGATCGACCTCGGAGAGCGTGTCCGCGGCCACCTCGCTGTTGAGGGTTTCGATGACGGAGCTGCGCTCCTCGGGGCTCAACTCCTCGACGATGTCGGCCAGATCGGCCGGGTGCATGCCCTCAAGCCTCTGGTAGTCGATGTTCAGGCGCAGGCGGCGCTGGGGATCGGGTTCGACGATGTTGCAGACCTCCCAGCGGATGGAGTTCGGCGGAATGGCCACCTGGAGCCAGCGGATCCAGCGGCGCGGCAGCCAGCCCTGCAGGATGCGGCGGAAGATGCTGCGCACGCCGACGTCCACCTCCAGCACCCGCAAAACGTCCTGGCCGTCCGCCTTCACCACCTCGAAGGTTACGTCGGTGACCCGGACGACCTTCCGCCCGGTGACGTCGATGATCTGCTGATCGAGCAGGTCGCGGGCGATGCGCAGCATGTACTCGTCTTCCTGGTAGGGGGTGAGGAAAACCTCGCGCAGCCGGACCCCATCGAGCGAGATGGATTGAATCTGGTCGTGCCGGACCGACAGCCAAGCCCATCCGCCGCCGACCAGGTAGCGGTCCACCCGGACCGGGTCGATCAGTGGAACCAGGGCGGCATCCTGGATGCGGCCGATGCGGCGGCCCTTGGTGTCGTAGACCTTGAGGCCGAGGATCTCGGTAAAGTAGAGCAGTTCCGCCATCGGAGAACGTCCTGGCCCACGGGCCACATCGAGCGCGCCACGGGCGTTGTTCCTCCGGCTGCGGCCACTGCGGTGCGCTCTACATCGCCTTCCAGATTCACTAATCACTATGCCGCAAGGGGCGCTTCAGCCGCAACACAAAAAAAGCGGCAGGGCGCAGTTTGACAGTGCGGCACGGCGTTCGCTAAGCTGGAGTTTTCGTGGCCGAAGGAGCGGACTAGTCTGTCCATGAACACCCAGTTTCCGTCCCCGGAGGAGATCGTGCGCGCCTGGCACGTGGTGGATGCCACGGACAAGCCGCTGGGGCGCGTGGCGACGCGCGTCGCGATGCTCTTGATGGGAAAGCACAAACCCACATTCACGCCCTTTCTAGACACGGGCGATCACGTGATCGTTCTGAACGCCGCCAAGGTGCGGCTGACCGGCCGGAAGGAAGACCAGAAGGTGTACCGGCGGCACAGCGGCTACCCGGGCGGGCTGAGGGAAGTGACGGCGCGGAAGCTGCGCACGGTGCGGCCGACTACCCTGCTCAACGAGGCGGTCGCTGGCATGCTCCCGAAAACCAAGCTGGGCAAGCGTATGCTGCGGAAGCTGCGTGTGTACCCGGGCGACAAGCATCCGCACCAGGGGCAGAACCCGGTGGCATGCATCATATCCTGACGAGAGGGTTTCATTCGTGGCAGCACAAGTTCAGTATCTAGGCACGGGCCGCCGGAAGTCCGCGGTGGCGCGCGTGTTTCTGCGGCCGGGCAAGGGACAGATCACCGTCAATAGCCGGACCTTTGAAGAGTATTTCGCCACCGAGGCCTGCCGGACAGTGGTGAGGCAGCCGCTGCTGGCGACCGAGACGGCGGACCGGTTCGACGTTATGATTCTGACCGATGGCGGCGGAATCGACGGCCAGGCCGGCGCGGCCAAGCTGGGCATCGCCCGGGCGCTGGTGGAGTTTAACCTGGAGCTGCGTCCGCGTCTGAAGGAGCTCGGCTTTTTGACGCGCGATCCGCGCAAGCACGAGCGGAAGAAGTACGGGCAGAAGGGCGCGCGCAAGCGCTTCCAGTTCTCCAAGCGCTAGCGCCGTTTCCGGGCGCTAGCCGTCCCACCGGGCGCCTGGGGCGCGGCAGTGAGACGGGGTTTCCGGGGTGGACACTCCGGTGGCAGCAGGGTTTCGTTTATGCGGCGGGCGCGTTGCGCGCCGCAAGCTTTTTCCCAAGCGGACCCCGCGGTGGCAAATCTCGCTTTGGGCCGCCGCCGCGGAGGTGAAGGAGGTAGTTTGCCGTCAATCTCGATGAAAGAATTGCTCGAAGCCGGCGTTCATTTCGGGCACCAGACCAAGCGCTGGAATCCGAAGATGAAAGAGTACATCTTCGGCGAACGCAATGGAATTTACATCATTGACCTTCAGAAGACGCTGAAGCTCTTCAAGGAGGCCATGCGCTTCGTTGCCGAGATGGCTTCCCAGGGCAAGGTCGTGCTCTTCGTCGGCACCAAGCGGCAGGCCCAGGAGGCGGTGGCCGAGGAGGCGGCGCGGTGCGGCATGTACTTCGTCAACCAGCGCTGGCTCGGCGGTCTGCTCACCAACCACATCACCATCCAGCGGTCGATCAAGCGGCTGAAGGAACTGGACCTGATGGCCACCGATGGCGGCTACCAGGGCCGGTCTAAGAAGGAGATTACCCGGCTGGAGCGCGAGCGCAAGCACTTGCAGCAGAATCTGGCGGGCATCAAGGAGATGCCCGGCTTGCCGGACTTTCTGTTCGTGATCGACTCCAACAAGGAGGAGATCGCGGTGCGCGAGGCGCGCAAGCTGGGCATCCCGGTGGTGGCGGTGGTGGACACCAACTGCGATCCGGACATGGTGGACCTGCCCATCCCCGGCAACGACGACGCGCTGCGCGCCATCCGGCTGTTTTCCAGCAAGATCTGCGACGCGGTCAACGAGGGCAAGGCGCTGGTGACGGCGCAAGAATTCCCGGCCGAGCAGTTGGTGACGGCCGAAGAGACGCCGCTCGAGGAGATCCCCGAATACACGCAGTACGTCGATCCGCGTTACGCCGAGCAGTTGATGTCGGAAACGATCCCGGACGAGGAGCTGCCGTCGGTGTCGCTGCCGCGGAAGGGGCCGGCCACCGAGGGCGCCGAGGAAGCGGCGCGGACGGCCGAGCCGGCGCGGGAAGAGCGGTCCTAGAACGGTTTTCACCGCGGAGACGCAGAGACGCATTTGAAAGAGTTCTCGCTGCGCCTCGGCGCCTCCGCGATGAATCGGACTTTTCTCATAGGGATAGGGTAGACAAGACATGGCGGAAATCACCGCGCAACTGGTAAAGGAACTCCGCGAGCGCACCGGCGCCGGCATGATGGAATGCAAGAGCGCGCTTCAGGAAGCCAAGGGCGACCTGGCGGAGGCCGAGGTCGTGCTGCGCAAGCGCGGCATCGCCTCGGCGGCGAAGAAGGCCGCGCGCGCAACCCGGCAGGGACTGATCGGCAGTTACATCCACCCCGGCGCGCAGCTCGGAGTGCTGGTCGAGGTCAACTGCGAGTCGGACTTCGTCGCGCGCACGGGCGAGTTCAGGCAGCTCGTGCACGATCTCGCGATGCAGATCGCGGCGGCGGACCCGCAGTTCATCCGCAAGGAAGACGTCACGCCGTCGGTGCTCGACCAGGAGCGGCAGATCCAGCGCGAGCGGGCGCTAGCCGAAGGCAAGCCGGAGAAGGTCGTGGATAAGATCGTCGAGGGCCGGATGGGCAAGTTCTATGAGGAAGTGTGCCTCTACGAGCAGCCGTTCATCAAGGACAACACGATGACGGTGGGCCAGCTCATCGCCACCAAGATCGCCAAGACCGGCGAGAACATCACGGTCTCGCGGTTCGTCCGCTTCAAGCTGGGCGAGGCGCAGGCGCGCCCTACCGCGCAGGGCTGAGGCCCCGCGCCGCTTGTGAGCCGCGGCCGGTGGAGCCCGGCGGGGGCCATCCGCCAGCCAGGGGCCGCATACCACGGGCCAGTGGGAGGAAACGCCGTGGCCAAGTACGAACGGATCTTACTGAAGCTGAGCGGCCAGGCGCTGGCCGGCCAGGCCGGCCTGGGGATCGATCGCGAGCGCGTGGCCGCGCTGGCCGGCGAGATCGCCGAGGTGGCCCGCGCCGGCGTCCAGATGGGCGTCGTGATAGGCGGCGGCAACTTCTTCCGGGGGATTGCCGGCGCGGCCAGGAACATGGACCGGGTGGCGGCTGACCACATGGGGATGCTGGCGACGGTCATCAACGCGCTGGCCTTCCAGGACGCACTCGAACGGCAGGGCGCGGCCACCCGGGTTATGACCGCCATCGAGATGCGCCAGGTGGCCGAGCCCTACATCCGGCGGCGGGCCCTCCACCACCTGGAGAAGGGGCGGATAGTCCTCTTCGCGGCCGGCACCTCCAATCCCTACTTCTCCACCGACACCGCTGCCACGCTGCGGGCGCTCGAGACCAAGGCGCAGATCATCGCCAAGGGCACGCGCGTGGACGGCGTCTACGACCAGGACCCGCTCCAGAACGCCGAGGCCGTGCTCTACCGCCAGATCTCCTACGGCGAGGTGCTCACCAAGGCGCTGGGCGTGCTGGACGCGACGGCGGTGGCGATGTGCCGCGAGAACGGCCTGCCCATGGTCGTTTTCAACATGAATGTCCCCGGAAATATAATGCGGATATCGATGGGCGAGCCGGTAGGCACTCTCATCCACTAGGAGCGATCATGAAGACCGAGAATCCCGCAAGCGCGCGTACATTCCAGACCGTCAAGGAAGTCGAGGCGGGCAACAGGCAGCGCATGGACAAGATCGTGGCCGACCTCCAGCACGCGCTGGCGCACATCCGCACCGGCCGGGCCTCGATCACCCTCCTGGACGACATCCGAGTGGATTACTACGGCACTCCGGCGCCGCTGAACCAGGTGGCGACGCTGCACGTGCCCGAGCCGTCCCTCATCACCCTGCAGCCCTGGGACGTATCGCAGATCGGGGCGATCGAGAAGGCCATCCGCGCCTCCCCTCTGGGGCTGAATCCCGCCAACGACGGCAAGATCATCCGCGTGCCCATCCCGCCGCTGACCGAGGAGCGCCGCAAGGAGCTGGTCAAGCACCTGCACAATGTCGCCGAGGAGCACCGGGTGGGCCTCCGCAACATCCGGCGCGACGCCAACGAGTCCCTGAAGAAACTGCTCAAGGACAAGCTCATCAGCGAAGACGACGAGCGGCGGGCGCTGGACGACGTGCAGAAGCTCACCGACAGCTACATGCAGAAGATCGAGCAAGCCGCCAAGGCGAAAGAAAAGGAAGTGCTGGAGTTGAAGTAGGCGCCGTCGGCTGCCGAGCGGCGGCGGTCAGGAAGGGAAAAAATACCGGCGCCCGTTGGCACACCGACGCCATTCTACAGGGGCTGATCTGTGGCACAAAGATACGGCGCGCGGGTCGGAAGGCCGCGCCGGGGGCTAGTTGTCGGTCTTCGGCGGCGCCGAAAGCATTGACAGGAAAAGGCTAAATACCACCAGGCTGGCGAGAATGCCGGCTACGAACATTGACGACCTCCTATTGCCTTCCTTTGACGTTTGATGCACTCGGAGTGCCAAACGTCACGCCTTTCCGCACAAATTCCTCAAAAGACCTCATCGGCCAGAAGGACTCGGATAGTGAGGCCGGCGGTAGGGTGAAACGAGGGGCCGGCGTCCCGGCCGGACTACTGGGCGCCCCGAAAGCGCAGGATGGTCTTCAAGGTGTGAAAGATGATGAAGGCGTCGAGCGCCAGCGATATGTGCTTGATGTAGTACAGGTCGTGCTCGAGCTTCACGATAGTGTCTTCCAGCGTGTCGCCGTACTTGTAGTTGATCTGCGCCCAACCGGTGATGCCGGGCTTGACGCAGTGCCGCTGGCGGTAATACGGGATCTGCTCGGAGAGCACCTTCACGAACTCGGGCCGCTCCGGCCGCGGGCCAACGATGGCCATCTCGCCGCGCAGCACGTTCCAGAGCTGCGGCAGTTCGTCGATGCGCAGCTTGCGCAACCACCGGCCGACCGGCGTGATGCGCGGATCGTCCCTGCTGGCCCAGACGGCGCCAGTCTGGGACTCGGCATTGGCGTACATCGAGCGGAATTTGTAGAGGGTGAACGGGGCGCCGTTAAGGCCGACGCGCGTCTGGCGGTAGAGCACCGGGCCGCGCGAGGTCAGCTTGATGGCTAGCGCCGCCAGCAGCATCACGGGAAGGGTGAGCAGGGTGCCGAGCAGAGCCAGGGCCGGCGAATACAGCGACTGAAGCAGCACAGCGCCGTGCGTCGGGCCGAGTGCGCCGGAGAAGATGAGTTGGGCCGGACGCAGCTCCTTGGTCGAAAGGCGCCCGCAGGTGTCCTCGTACACCGTTCCGGCCTCCTCGATGAGGATGCCGGAGAACCGCAGATCGAGCAGGTCGTACACGGGCATGCGGGCGCGGCGCTCGGTCATGCCGACCACAATGCGGTCCGGCCGGACGGCCTCCACGACCGCGCGCAGCTCGCGGTACCCTCCCAGCACCTTGGCTCCGTGAAACGAGGTCTCGGGCTCGACGCCGTCGTCCAGGTAGCCCAGATTCGTGTAGCCCACCTCGGGATGACCGGCGAGGTACTCGGCGATCTCCTCCACCACCGCGTTGCGGCCCAGGAACAGGACCCGCTGCTCCCCGAAGGCGCGCAGAAACACCAGCGCGTAGACGATCCGCCAGGCCGACAGCGACAGCAGCGCGAAACCGCTGCCCCAGATCATGACCCAGATGGGCAGTCTCCACTCCGCCGCGACGTAGGCCAGCAATGCATGGACGATGAAGGCGAAGCCGATCGCCTGGCAGATCTCGAGTACCAGCGCCACCTTGGAGAGGGTGCGGATGTCCGTGTACAGATCGAGGAAGTGGAGGCCCAGGAGAATGCTGAGCACGACCACGAGGATGCGGCCCGCCCCGCCGTCATACAGGAGGAACACCGTCGGGTCAACCGGGAGCACCAGGTAGGTGGCCAGAATGAAGCAGAAGGCCAACAGGACAAACTCCGACAGCAGCAGCACGACGATGCTGGTCGGAACGGACACCCGGAAGAGTCGAATCATCGGCTTTGCCACGGCGCTACCTGCGCTCCTCGTGATGCCAGCCCGCGGCGCCGGCCCTGCCACAGCCCCGCGAGGCGCCGCGCGCCCCGAGCCCGGCCGGGACGCAAATCACTAATACACCATAGCGCAGAACGTAGTCCGGGGTGCGCCGGAAGGTGCTGCGCGACAAGGAAGTGAAAGCTTCACGTCGGCTGAAGCCGACGCTGCACGCTGAAGCGCGCCACAAAGTGGAGGCCGCGCGCTCTTACGGACGGATTACGGGCCGGGGCGCCGCGTGCGGATGGCGGGCCGCTGGAGCATAATA
>JBEKLW010000114.1:0-7118 GCA_050008815.1 Bryobacteraceae bacterium | reverse complement strand
AGCTTGCAGCGTCGGCTTCAGCCGACGTGGTACGCGCGCCCACCCGGCGGATGCGCCAGCCTGGAGGCTGGCGCGCGGCTCTGGAGAGCCGCCCTACCTGGCCTGGTTTGTAGGGCGGGACTCCAGTCCCGCGGCTCGGCCTCCAGGCCGAGCCTGCGCTTGCGGCCCCGGATCGCGATCGGGTCTGCGGGTGACCCGAGATCGTCTGCCCCGTTGGACATTTACCCGTCTTTCAGATAATCTGAAAAGCGGGCGTGAGCGTGCCACACACACAGACCAGCAAGGTTGGGAAGCGAGGGGCCATCGTCGTCCCGGCACCGCTGCGCAGGCGCTTTGGCATGGAAGAGGGATCGCTGATCATCGCCGAGGAGCGGGACGATGGCATCCTCATTCGTCCGGCCATGGCCGTGCCCATCGAGACCTACAGCCCGGAGCGAAAGGCCGAGTTCCTGCTGTCGAATGCGGTGGATGCGGCGGACTACCGGGAGGCGCGCAGAGAGGTCCAGCGCCTCGGCCTGAATCCGGACGAAATCCCGCACCGGCGTCCGGAGTAGGCGGCGGTGGACCGGCTCTTCCTCGACGCGAACGTGCTATTCTCCGCCGCTTACCGCGACCAGAGCGGTCTTGCGCGGCTCTGGAAGGTCAAGCGGGTGAAACTCCTTTCGTCAGCCTATGCGGTCGAGGAGGCGCGAAGGAACCTCACCGAGGCGGCCCAGCGCGGACGGCTTGCGCGGCTTGTCAAAATGGTCGAGATCATCGATGTCGTCTCGGCGCTAAGTTCCGAGCCCGGGCTTCCAGCCAAGGATGAGCCGATCCTGCGCGCCGTCGTCGCGGCTCGCGCCACTCACCTCCTCACCGGCGACGTCCGGCACTTCGGAGCATTCCTCGGCACGAGACTGGAAGGGGCCCTGGTGCTCCTGCCCGGGGAGTACCTGCGAGGACGCTCGGGCCGGTGATTCTCCCGGTACAATACAGATAGAAGTATGCGGAAAAAGGCTTGCCGCTGACGGTCGCAACCCGCGAAATCGAAGTCCCGGTGTAATGCCCCCTGTTCCACTGCTCCGGCCGCACGAAGTCGTGCGGGCCTTCGGTAGCGCGTCAGCTCGAGGCCGCGCAGACGAGCCGTCCATTCCCAGATCGCCGTTTCGGGCCAGTGTCCGGATGGCCGACCACCCGGACACTATCCCACCAACTCTCCCAAAGTGGAGCGTCATCGGAGATTCCCCGGCTAAGGGCGCGTGATGAAGGTCAGGTGGCCCGGGACTCGCCCCTTGAACGGCTTCATGCGCCCGAAAACATGCCCTACTTGCCCGACTGTGCCCCCTTGGGGCGCGCCGTCGGTGTCGCCACGCAAGGACTAGATGCCGATCTGGACGGGCGAGTCAATTCCGAGCAGAAATCGCACTGCTCGATGAGTGTGCAAGTGGCACGCCAACAAGTCACATCCTGGGTGAGGGCGAGGGAAAGGCGGGAAAGCTTGTCCAGGCCGCGGCCCTTTACCAGAACCAAATCGCCCGAGCGCAGCTCGAGTTTCAGGAACTCGGCAGCCTGTTGCAGGCTCGGGAAGGAGAAGGAATATTCCGGATCCATACCCGCGCGCACCGCGTTCGCCGCAGTTCTTGCGGCTCGCTCACCGACGAAGACCCCGACATCCGCGCAGCGGGCGGCCTCGGCGCCGATTCTCCGCGAGCGGAGTTGCCATCGTTGGTTGGCATCCGATGCGTCGCTAATGACGAGGATCTTGCGATCCGCCTTCGCCTCCGACAGAACCTTAAGCGCGCATTCTAACGTGTCGACCGATCCGTTGTTCTCATCGCGCAGAATGACGGCGCCGTTCGCGAGCACGAGGGGAGACAGTCTGGCGGCGAAGGGCCGCACGTACGCCAGAGGCCGAACCGCCTCCTCTAAACGGAAACCGCACTCCAATCCGACCACGATTGCGGCCAGTACCGAAGGAACCCAATGGGTCCCCACCAGTTGGGTCTGCACTCGTTCGCTCCGGCCTCCCTGGTGAACGCTAAACGACAAACGAGCGGGCCACACCGATTCGATGCCATCTGCCCAGATACCGGAGGAGGGCTCACACCCAAAGCGGACCGCGCGGGCGCGTTTCGGGGGTTGATAGTCTCGGACGTAGGGATCGTCGTCGTTGAGAATGGCGACGCCGCCTGGTGCCAATGCATCGACTAGACGGGACTTTTCGGAGGCGATCTGCGCTAACGAACCGTACTCTCGGGTGTGGGTGCGAGCTGTACTCAGCCAGACCGCAACGTCGGGGCGGACTACTCTGCCGAACCATTTCATCTGGCCGGGCCGGTCGATAGCCACTTCAAGGACGGCATAACGGTGCCACGGACGAAGACGAAACAAGGTCATACCGATCCCGTGGAAGTGATTGTCGCTCCGGGGGGTTGAGAGGATGCGGTAACGGCTTGACAGGACTGCGGCAGTGCAATCTTTCGCCATGGTCTTGCCGACGCTGCCGGTGACGGCAATGATCTTGGTGTGGAACAGCAAGCGGCGCCAGATCGCGGCGACCGTAAGCGCGACGATCCGCAATACTTTGATGTAGGTAGAATACGGCGTGACCGGATGAGGCCTGGCTCGCCGCTTCCACTCCACGACCTGCTCGGCCGGGATCTCCTTAGCCACGCCGGAGCTTGTCAAGGGAAGCCTTTCCTACTGTCGGGCCGCGTCTTTGAAACGGAATCTCCAGATCGGAAACCAGGTCCCTGTCAGTATACATCCGGTCAGTCATTGCTTGATCTCAAGCAGCAGTGTCTTTTCTCTTTTCCCGGGATCAGGCACTTTGGCTCGATACCCCTCACCCATGCCTCTCACGCCGATGTAGGAGAGGACCTCGTCACGGTCCGAGGCAGGTCCCAGCAGAGAGGGCATGTGCGGGTTTCACTGAGTCTAACAGCGGATAAGGAATGTATTACGCGCCATCCGGAAGTTGAGCAGAGGCGCTCACGTGGGGCCGTCCGGCGAATCTGGCGGTCGGCGCGGGCCAGAAGTCGGGTTCTGGGAAACGGCTGCGGCTTTTCAAACTGACCCACGACCGGGCCTTCGAGCGGCTCGGCTGGCAGACCGCGCGGCACAGGGGAAGTCACATCATTCTCACCAAGCTCGGGCACATCGCCAGCCTTTCCGTTCCGCGCCACCCCCAGGTTGCGCGTGGAACCCTCCGCTCGCTGATTGCCAGAGCCGGCTTGAGCGTCGATGAGTTCCTCGCAGCGCTGGATGAGTGAGCGGTTGGGCCGCGGGTGCCTGCTGTCCCCAGTCGTGGCAATCAGATGATCGGCCTCGGCCCGCCGCAGCGCGGGGGCCGCCCCCTACCGCGCCACGCGGACGGCGTCGCCGTCGTGCAGGAGTTTGTCGGAGGGCAGCGCCACCCTGTCGCCGGCGTTCAGGCCGGAGACGACCACCGCGCGCGTCACGCTCGAAGCGCCGAGCTGGATCGGCCGCCAACGAACGCGGCCGCTATCGAGCGCGAAGACTCCCACCTGCCCGCTCGCGTTGCGGAGGGCCTCTTTGGGAATCGTCAGCCCGCCGGTCACCACTTGGGAGGTGATTTCAACGTTGACGTTCGTGCCGGGCAGCAGCTTCATGTCGGGGTTGTCGATCGTGCACAGAACTTCGCCCACCTGCCGCGTGCCGGCCGGCGTCACCTGCGTCGGCATCCGCTCCACCGCACCTCGCCACTGGCGTCCGGGCAGCGCGTCCCAGGTCACGTTTACGGGCATGCCCACGCCCACTCGCCCCAACTCCGGCTCATCGACGTACACCCGGACCCGCAGCCGCCGCAGGTCGCCGACGCCGGCCGCCAGGTCGCCGAGGTTGAGGTAGGCGCCGGCGCGAGCCGGCAGCTCATAGACGATTCCCGCCACCGGCGAATCGAGGCGGCTGCGCAGCAGGCGGAGGCGGGCCTGCTCGAGCGTTGCCTGGGCCTGCCGCTGGCGCGCCTCGGCCGCGGCGCGGTCGGCCGAGCCAACCAGGGCGCCGCGCTTGCGTCCCAGGGCTTCGAGCTCGGCTTCCAGCCGCCGCACCCGCCGCCCGGCCTCGGCCACATCGTGTTGCGTCGCCGCCTGCTTGGAGGCCAGCCGCTTCAGCGCGTCATAATCCCGCTGCGCGATCTCGAGCTCCAGCCGGCCGCGCTCGACGGCGTTGCCGATCTCCACCTGCTCGGACGGGCGGCCGCCCTTGTCGATGGTCTCCAGCTCCGCGCGCGCCTGTGAAACGGCCGCCTCGGCAGAGGCCACTTCCGCGCGCGCATCTTGCGCGTCCAGCTCAACCAGCAGCGCGCCCCTCCCGACGTGCTGCCCCTTCTGAACGGCGACCCGCTCGACGATGCCGGGCTGCTCGGCGCGAACCGCCACCCACTCCCACGGCTCGGCCTTTCCGTTCGTCGTCAGCGTGCTCACCAGCGTCTCGCGCTGGACTTCGGCAAACGCCACCAGCGGCGGAGCCGTGTTTATCCGGCGGATCCACACCGCCAGCGCCACCGTCAGGAGCGCCACCATCAGAAGCAGCAGCTTGGTTCGCGTCATTGGGGCAGTCGCAAATCACATTCTCCCAAATGGGATGCGGGAATGGTACTGTTTCGGTGCGCTGCTTCGGCCCGGCGGTAGTTCGTGCGCCGCCAGCCAGCCTGGAGGCTGGCTGGCGGCTCTGGAGAGCCGCCCTACCGTGGAGTAGGGCGGGACTCCAGTCCCGCGGCTCGGCCTCCAGGCCAAGCCTGCGAGCACGGCTAGATTGCGGGGACGCGCCCGGGAAGCGTTGTGCCAGACGTCGGCTGTCCGTCTGCGGATGCCAAACGACGGCAAAGCCGACGCTGCAAGCTGTCCGATTGCGGATGCCAAACAACGGCAAAGCCCACGCCTCAAAGTGGGAGCCGCCCTGCTTTCACTCGTATGCTAGGATGAACAAAGTATGGCGATTCCTAACGTGACGCGGTTCCGGCCTTTCTGCCCGGTCTGCAACGAGACTTTCACCTTGATGGCCGTCATTCCGAAAGGCACGGACGTCCCGGCCTATTTGGCCGATGTGGTGGCCCGCCACGATCACAAGGCCTACCAGGAATCCAAGCAGCAGCACTTCAAGGTGCGCGTCGGCCAGCAGAAGCAGAGAAGGGCGAAGTAGCCGGACCAGCCAGGTTTCTGCTCTAGACGGCGGCGGTTCCCCAGGGGAGCGGCCGCCGCGGTCATTTCCGGGGGGCTACTCAGGCGAACCACTGCCGCAGCGTGATCCCCACCAGCGCCAGGGTCAGCCCGATCAGGATCACAACCGAGGCCCAGGCGATGAAATTGTAGATGCGCGAATTCGTCCACTTGCCCATCAGGTCTGGTTTGTTGATGAGCAGAATCATGAAGATCAGCACCACCGGCAGCAGCACGCCGTTCAAGACCTGCGAGAGCAGGATCATCTTCACCAGCGGGAAGTCCGGCAGCAGCACCAGCCCGGCGCCGACGGCGATCAGGAGCGTGTACAGCCAGTAGAAAACCGGCGCCTCGCTAAAGCGCTTGTTGACGCCGGATTCGAACCCCAGCCCCTCGCAGACGGAATAGGCCGTGGAGAGCGGCAGGATGGAGGCGGCGAACAGCGAGGCGTTGAACAGCCCCGCGGCGAACAGAGTGAACGCGTACCGGCCGAACGGCTTCAGCGCCGCCGCGGCGTCGCCGGGCACGTTGATGTCGCGCGGACCGTTGGTCCAGATCGCGCCCGCGCACGCCACCACGATGAAGAACGCGATCACCGTCATGGCGATGCAGCCGACGATCACCTCGATGCGCGACTTGGCGTACTCCTTCTCGGTTACGCCCTTCTCGACTATCGCCGCCTGAAGGTAGAACTGCATCCAGGGCGCGATCGAGGTCCCCACCATGCCGATGAGCATGGTCAGGTACCCCGGTTCGAGCATCAGCACGGGGTGCACGCTGTTGACCGCAGCCTCTTTCCAGTTCGGCCCAATCAGGACCGCCGAGACGATGTAGGCCGCATACACGACGCAGGCGCCGAGGAAGATCTTCTCGACGCTGCGGTAGCTCCCCTTCACCACCAGGACCCACACCAACGCGGCCCCGATCGGCACGGAGATGTAGCGGCTCACGCCGAAGACGCCCAGCGATCCCGCGATGCCGGCGAACTCGGCCATGATGTTGGTCAGGTTGGTGGCCACCAGCAGCGCCATGACGAGGAAGGTCGTCCGCAGCCCGAACTCCTCGCGGATCAGGTCCGACAGGCCCTTGCCCGTCACCGCGCCCATGCGCGAGTTCATCTCCTGGGTGACCACCAGCAGGATGGCGATGGGGAGAAGCGTCCAGAGCGGAAGATAGCCGTACTTAGCGCCGGCGGCCGAATAGGTGAGGATGCCGCCGGAGTCGTTGTCCACCATCGCGGTGATGAACCCCGGCCCAATGACGCCAAAAAACACCGCGATGTGGTATCGAAAACGCTTCAGCATCGTCCTGGCCGCTCATCGGTTCCTCAACACGGAGATGACGTCGTCGGCCGTGATCACTCCGGCCAGTTTGCCGTCTTCCTCCACCACCGGCAACGTCAGAATGTTGTACTTGTCGAACAGCTCGGTGACGCGGTCCTGCTGTTCTTCCACGGACACCTTGATGAGGGTGCCCGTCACGAGCTTCCTCAGCGGGGTGCCCGGCTCGGCCAGGAACAGCCTGCCGAGGGGGACGGCGCCGGTGAGCCGGCCCTGGTCGTCGATCAGGAAGAGCGTGTTGAGAGTCTCGAGCAGGTCCTCGCTGGCGCGCGCGGCCGCGGTCCCCTCCTCGACGGTGGCCTTCTCGCCGAGCGCGACATACTCGGTGTTCATCAGGCCGCCGGCGGTGTCCTCCTCGTACTCCAGCAGCTCGCGGACCTCGGTCTTCGGTTCGGCGTCCATCTCCTCGAGAATCTCCTCCGAGGTCTCCTCTCCCATCTCGGCCAGTGCGTCGGCGGCCTCGTCGGGCGCCATCTCCTCGACGATATCGGCGGCCTTCTCGGCGTTGAGGGACTCCAGGATGCTGACCTGCATCTTCGGATCGACCTCGGAGAGGGTGTCCGCGGCCACCTCGCTGTCCAAGGTTTCGATAACCGAGCTGCGTTCTTCGGGGCTCAAG
>JBEKLW010000113.1:0-7132 GCA_050008815.1 Bryobacteraceae bacterium | reverse complement strand
CGGCCCGCCAGCACCGGGATCCCCAGCGTCCGGAAGTAGCCCGGGCCGACCTGGTTGTAGCGGCTGTTGTTGTCGATGTCGGGCCCGGTCTTGAAGCCCTCCACGAAGACATCGGTGCCCCAGTTGTTTCCGGCAAGCAACTCGACGTTGGCCGCGGTGACCCCGGTGATCCCGGGAAGCTGGGCCAGCTCCTCCTCGACCTGCTGGAACAGCAGCGCTCGGCGCGTGCTGTCGTAGCCGCTGCGCGACGGGGAGATCCGGAACGTCACGACATCGTCCACCTTCACGCCCAGGTCCACGTGCGTCACGTTGACCAGGCTCTTGAGGAACAGCCCCGCGCAGATCAGGAGGCTGCTCGCCAGCGCGATCTGCGCCGTCACCAGCGCCGAGCGGAAGCGCGCGGCGCCGCGGTGTCCGGCGATCTGGCCGGTGTTGGAGCGGATCGCGTCGATGAGGCCGGACCGCGTGCTGTGCAGGGCGGGGAAGAGGCCGAATACCACGCCGGTCGCCACGGCCAGGGCTGCGGTGAACAGCAGGACCGACGGCTGCAGGTTCATGTCGAGGATGGTGGACGCGTCGGACGGCAGCAGCGACCCGAGGAGGCGGAGCGTGATCTCGGCGACGCCGAGGCTCAGCACGCCGCCCATCAGCGCGAGGATCACGGACTCGGTGAGGAGCTGCACGACCAGGTGCCGGCGCCCGGCACCGAGGGCGAGGCGCACCCCCATCTCCTTGCCGCGGCTGGCGGCCCGCGCCAGCAGCAGGTTGGCGATGTTGGCGCAGGCGATGAGGAGCACGACCGCCGTGACGCCGAACAACATCGTCAGCGGCGTCTTCGCTTGGCTGTGCGTCTGGCTCTGTCCCCGGTAGCCGGGGAAGACACCGATCTCCTTGGCGCGGAACTTCGCCATGGTCGCCGTGCTCATCCCCCGCTGCAGCGGCGCCTCCACGTCGTTGATGATCGGGTGGTAGAGCCCGTTGAGCGCGCTCTTCGCCTGGGCGAGGGCGACGCCAGGCTTGAGCCGCGCGAAGAGGTAGACCCAGTAGGTGCGCCGGTCCTCGAAGCTGCTGTAGTTGCCGAGCTTCTGGCTCAGGGTCAGTGGGACGAACACCAGCGGGTGGCTGCCGAAGGTCGTGGCTTCGAAGCCGCGCGGCGCCACGCCGACAATCGTGAACAGCTGGCCGTTCACGGTGATCGTCCGGCCGATCACCTTGGGGTCTGCGCCGAAGCGGGCGTGCCAGCATGCGTAGCTCAGCACCGCGTTGAAGGGAGCGCCGATGGTCCCGTCGTCCTCCGGGCCCAGCAGCCGTCCCAGGGCGGACGTGAGCTGCAGTGTCCGGAAGTACGCGCCCGAGACGAGCACCCCTTCGCCGGTGAACGGCTCGTCCTTGACGGCGAAGTTCGCTCCGAAGATACGGTGGGCGGCGAGCCCCGCGAGCGCCGTCTGGCGGCGCTCGAGGTCCCGGAACATCGGGTAGCTGAAGACCTCCTGGCAGCCGCCCGTCTCGTTGCAGGTCTGGGAGCCGGGGTTGGGTCCGGGCGCCGTGAGGTTCACCAGCCGGTAGGGTTCCGGAACCGGCAGGGGGCGGAGCAGGACCTGGTCGGTGAGCGAGAAGATCGCCGCGTTGGCGCCGATCCCGAGGGCGAGGGAAAGCACCGCGACCGCCGTGACGAACGGCGTCCGGAACAGCGTGCGGAAGGCGAGCCTCACGTTGCGCATCGGCGGCTCGGCGACGAGGTGGAGCAGGGGCGGCCTGGGTCGTGCGCCGGCCGGCGGCGCACCCTGGTATAGACGTAGGCGGCGGCGGAAAGGTTGCAGCGGGGTGTTCGCACGGGACGAGGCTACCGCAGCAGGTCAAAACCCGCCGTCACGAAGTCCTCGTCGAATGCGAAGGCCGTCGTCAGGCGCTGGCGGCGCATGACCTCGAAGCTCACGGCGTCGGTGAGCGAGAAGCGCTGGTCGGCGAAGCGCTCGAGCCACCCGGCGACCGCCGCGCGGAGCAGCGGCAGCGACGCGTCCTGCCACTCGTAGGCCGGGTCCTGGAGCAGTGCCAGCGCGGTTCGCCGTGCGGCGGACGGCCCCATCAGGTACAGGACGTGATTGTACAGCTCGGCGAGAACCAGCGCGGTGCTCATGAGCCGCCCGCCGCCGGCGAGGAAGCGGCGCGCGATGTCCGTCGCGCGCCTGTGGTACTGGTCGCGCCCGTTAGCGAGCGCGAGGAGCGCGCTTGTGTCCGCGAGTACGCGCGAGGCGCTCATAGCCGCCGCCGTAGAGGTAGTCCTCGTGGCGCGTCGAGAGGTCGGCGGGCAGGCGAGGGTCGTCGCCCATGGCGCCAATAAGAACGTCGAGCGACCAACCGGGCTTTCGCTCGGCCAGCTCGCTCTGCGCCAGGCGCCGCAGGCCGCGCCGTAGCACCTCGGTGCGGGGCAGGCCGGTGCGCCGCGCCAGGTCTTCGAGCAGCTGGCGGTCTGGCGCGTCGAGGTAGACCTGCACGGGCTCCCGAACGCGGGGCGGCCGCTGACGTGCCATTCACAGCCTCCTATCAGTGAATGTAAGCTATGAATGTAAGTGCCCGGTCGCAAGAGTAGGCGCGCGGGCGTCGTGGGCGCTGGGGGTGTGCGGCTCCGGCCGGTTGCGCAATCGGCGGGAGGTGGCGACTTTTCGCGCCACGCGCCGCTAGCTCAACTGGCAGAGCAACTGACTCTTAATCAGTAGGTTCCGTGTTCGATTCACGGGCGGCGCACTGACGGAAACACAAGGCGCGGCTTCGGTTCTCCCGAGGCCGCGCCGTTCGTCGTCTGGGCAGTCCTTCGGCCTCACAGGTGACTCCTGGGTGACTAGCCTGCGAGTTGGAGGTGGTGACGGTTCTGGCCACCGCGCAGGTGCTCGCCCATCCGTTCGGCGTCCTTCTGGGCATAGGGCTCGACTTCGCTACGCAGGTAGCTGTCGGTCATCCCAAGGGTGCTGTGGCCCATGTACGCCCGAATCCTGGATTCGGGTGTTCCCGACGCCTCGTGCCACCGAGCGAAGCCCCGGCGAAGGTCGTAGAGGCGCGCCCAGGGCACACCCGCGTTCCGTGCGCTCTTCTTTATCTGCCTCTGGAAGCAGCTTCGATCCAACCGCCAGGGGGTTACCTGGCTGATGGCCTCCCAGGCCCATGAGGGCACACCGACGATGCGAGGACGGCCCTCTGTCTTGGCTCCAGGAACCAGCAACCAGCCGTTTGCCCTGTCCACGTGTTCCGGCCCGAGACGTTCAAGCTCGGAAGGCATCATCCCGCTGACGGCCATGGCCACCAGAGCTGGTCGGATCACATCTGAGCTCGCCCCGTGCCACCGCCAGAAGTTCTCCGGGGTTAGGGCGGGCCGGACCCTCTTGAGTTCTGGGTAGCGCTGGAGGTCTTGGACTGCGAGAACTTGGGAATGACGCTTGCCGAGCGTTTCGCCAAGGAAGCTCTTGACGGCGCACCAACAGCGATTCGCCATCGGTGCGTGTCCCGCCTGGAGCAACTTCCGCCGGTATGCCTCAGTTCGTTCTGCGGTCACGTCGGCGACGCTCGGTTCGGTGCCAAATGCTCCGTCGGCCAAGGCTTGCTGCCACATCTGACGGTATCCAGCTAGGGTTGCGCCCCGTAGCGGTTTCCTGGAGCCGTGGCCTGACTGCAACCAGATCTCCACGGCGTGCTGCAATGGGACCAGGGCCTCCGCTGTTGGCAGATCGTCAAGCCGGTTCCGTGCGAAGGCATCAGATACCTGGGTCACGCTGAGCCGTCCGTCGCGGATGCCGCGCAGGATGTCGATGCGGCTGTGGTCGTGAAGCGTGAACAGCATCCGCTCACGCTTCTTTGCCTCCCTCGGGTCCGCCGTTTCCATTGACCGGTGTATTCGCCCCACGTCTTTGAAGACGCGGTCCACCATCAGGTGAGTTCGTCGGTTCATCATTGTACCCTCCGCGATTCGACGTACTTGACCACATCCGCCTCCGTGTAGAGCCGGTCGCGGCCTAGTGGGTGATACGGCAATTGGGCTGGTGGTATCCGACGGAGCCGTCGTCTTGCCGCCCTGCTATCAACGTCCCAGCGCAACATCAGCGCGACTTCAACCACCGTTAACCAGCGGTTGCCCTGCAGAGACCGTCCTTCCATGCGAATCCCCTCCCCACCCAGCCGCCCCTTTGGGCCCGACCTGAGCTGCTTCTTGTTGTTCCCGCCTTTCGTGGACGTGCGTGCGTTGTTGTTACGTGCCCCGACCAGCCGGATGCCGGGGGGCTTCCCAAATACGCGGTGTGTTGCCCCTCTGGCCGACTGGGTACCCCTGTCCGAAAACGCGCCCATTTCAGTCACGACCCCACCGGCGCGTTCCCGCCAGGTTCGGTGGCCCTGTCAAGAGGGAGCGGTCGATGTGGACGATCTTCGGCATTTCGACCATCTAGCCCTTGGCGATCCCATTGTGAGCGCAATCCGGTTGCGCCCTTAGATCGTCCACCTCGCCCTTCCTCTACTGCAGCTCCACCCCTTGGTAAACGAGTTGACCGCCGGCTGCCTTGCGTTTCCCGTATCCGCGCTCGGCCATGCGCCGCCCAAAGGCCTGCTTGACGCACGGATGCTCCAGCCCGGCTTCTTCGCACCAGTCGCGATACGCCGCGTAGAGTGCTTTCGCATACACTTCGGCGGCTTGATCTTCATGGCACCGCTCGTCCACGAACTGGGCAACGAGGTCCATTTCACTCCGGTACTCCGCGGTGGCCATCAGAACGCCGTCGGGAGCGGCCAGACCATCCCTCAGCCAAGCGAGGCAGCCCTGGACTGCCCACGCCAGGATCCCGGGCAGTTCAGTACGCAGCTTCGCCGAGAGTTGGCGGTCCTGCTGTGCCTCGGAGATGGTGACCATGAACGGAATGAGGCGAATGCGGCGCCACATGGCGTGGTCGGTGCCTCGCACCACGGGCTTGTGATTGGCTGCCAGCCAGATCTTGTGAGTCGGGTCGAACTCGAAGAAGTCCTGCCGCATGAACCTCGCCTTAATCCTGTCGGAACCGGTCAACTGCTTGACCGTGGCTTCCGCCAGCGGTCGGCCTTCATCCACCTCACAGCAGACCACAAGCCGACTTCCACGCAGGTCAGCCATGTTGGTTGGGTGCGTGTCGTTGCTCCTGGCCATGAGCAACTGAGGGTCAGCCTGCTTCGCGTAAGGGCCGAGGAGTTCGAGCAGCGTGTTAAGAAGCGTCGTCTTGCCGTTGCTGCCGTATCCGTGAAGGAACAACAGCACCTGCTCGGACACGTCCCCGGTAAGCGAGTAACCCGCGAGCCGCTGCACATACGAGATCAACTCCGCATCAGCTCCCATGACCGTCGAGAGGAATGCTTCCCACATCGGGGCGGTCGCCGTTGGATCGAATTCAACGGAGACCAGCCGGGTCGTCAGGTCTTCTGGGTTGTGCTTGCGAAGTGTGCCGCTGCGGAGCTCTATGGTGCCATTTAGGACATTGAGTAGCCACGGATCCCGGTCGAGCGACTCGACCGCCGTGGCGATGCCGGGCTCTGTGGACGCGAGCGCAATCATTGCCTGCAGGTGGTGCTCAGATTCCGAAGCGAGAGCCCAGCGCACCAAACGCTCGCGTTGGCCGGAATCCTCAATCGCAGTTGCCTCGATGTACATCTGGCGCACGGTCGCCTTTGCGTAGCGCATGACCTCGCCAGTTCGGTCGAGCGCCCAGACCCGCCCATCCCAGGTGTACCAGGAACCGCACTCCTGGACGTACCGGAGTTGGTTGCCGTGTTGTTGCACCAGCCGACGCGCATTGCCGAGGTCTGTTAGGTGTTCGTTCCCTGGGTCATACCGCGCCGCCGATTTGGCGATGGCGTCCAATTCAGCTGCGTCAAGCGGGCTTGCACAGCGAGTGACGTTGATTCTCTCCAGGGCGGCCCGGATCTGTTCTTGATCGAGTCCTTGAGCCCGCAAGGAGGAACCGTGCCGGAAGAGTGTGTCGTTGCGCGCGCCGTCTCGAATCACATCTGGCAGTTGGAATGGCTGGGCCAGCCCGTCACCCGTTGCTACAGACTGTGGGGAGACTGGTGACCCCATAGTGCGCTGACTGACCCGCCTGCTCTGTAGTTCCAGGAGCGCCGTAGGGAATGGCGCGAGGAGACAGTCCAGGCCCCGGCCGTTGGCGTGGTCCCACCGGTAGCGACGTCCGGTAGGATGTACGCTTGGAGGCAGTACGACGTACCCGTTGGCGCCCCGAACATCAACCCCGCTGAGCACCCGTACACTGTTGGGCACCGCCGTTCCGGGGTACTGAAAGACTAAGTGCTTGCCCTTCGCAGTGACGCTGGTCGGAGTCTCTACGTCCCCCACGAGTTGGTGGAGCACCTTTTCACCAGCTGCAGAGTCGATGTCCACGACGGCGATCCCACTCTCCGGTCCTGTCATGACCGCGACGTTGGCGTCCGGCCACTGGTCCCACCAGGCGTCGATCTGTTCCAACGTGGGTCGATTCTCCCGAAGTGCCTTCCACTTGATCAGCGGTTTCTTCCCGCGCGGCTCGATCGGAATCACTACCCAGCCCCGGTTCCGATACTCATGTGCCGCTGCCCGCAATCCTCCTTCCTGTGCTGCAGAATCGATGGTGTCCATTGCCGCCACCTCCGCGTCCCGAGTAGTTGTTGCCAGCACCGCGCTGGCACGCTTTGACCTCGCGTATGAGTAGGTCGCAAGGAACCGCAGCCAAGCGCAGGCGTAGGTGTCTAGCGGCGTCTTGGAGCAGGCTCAGCATTAGGTCGGACGCGATGTCGATTTGGCGCAGAAGTCATCATCGATGGGTTGGCAAGGACACGATCTTCGAAAAACGCGTTGCCCCATCGCCACAATAGCGTGTCCGGGGTTTCACCCCAGTGGGGTTGGCCTATCGAAGGACGTGGACGACTACAATCTCCGAACGAAGGACCGCCGTGTCGCTACAGGAGCGAGAGAGGAGGGTTCCACCACTGGGGTTTACCCCTCCCGCCCTCGGTCCCCTGATTCAGCGTTGGGGTCTTCAATGCCGGCAAACGAGTAGAGGTCGCTGAGGCGGTACGAGTGCGGCGCCCATCGCGCGACGCCGGTGGCGAGGCCGATGGCGGTGATGGCCAG
>JBEKLW010000112.1:0-8581 GCA_050008815.1 Bryobacteraceae bacterium | reverse complement strand
CAGCCGAACCCGTACATCTCGCCCGAACTGTGCTTCGAGTTCCACTATTTCTTCATGCGCAAGTTCTGGTTCGCCTACCTCGCCAAGGCCCTCGTGGTCTTCCCGGGCGGGTTCGGCACGCTCGACGAAATGATGGAGATCCTCACGCTGGCGCAGACGCGCAAGCTAGCCAAGAAGATCGTCACCGTGCTGTACGGCACCAGCTACTGGAAAGAGATCATCAACTTCGACGCGCTGATTCGCCACGGGACGATCGCGCCCGAGGACATGGAGCTGTTCGAGTTCGCCGACGATCCCGAGGCCGCTCTCGCGATCCTGAAGGAAGGCCTCACGCGGCTGTATCTGACGCCCGAGCAGCCGCTGCCCGAGCAAGAGCGCGAGACGCCGGCCATCGCCAAGACCGCGATATAGCCCCTTGCGCGCGGCTGGCGCGCTATATTCGTTAGGTGATTCGAAGCGCTGTCGTGCCGGTGGCCGGCCTGGGCACGCGCCTGCTGCCCGCCACCAAGTCGCAGCCGAAGGAGATGCTGCCGGTGGCGCGGAAGCCCATCGTGCAGTACGTGGTCGAGGAGCTGGTCGCCAACGGCGTCGAGCGGATTCTGTTCATCACCGGGCGCAACAAGAGCTCGATCGAGGACCACTTCGACGCCGACCCCGAGCTCGCCCGCGCGCTGAGCGCCGCCGACAAGCGGGAGCTGCTGGACGAGCTGGCTTTCGAAGAGCTGGGCGCGCACTTCCTCTACACACGCCAGCGCTTCCAGAGCGGCCTCGGCGACGCCGTGCTGTGCGGGGAGAACTTCGCCGGCGAGGAGCCGTTCGTGGTGGCGCTGGGCGATTCCATCCTGGGCCTGCACGCCAACTCCCAGACCGTCTTGCGCATGGCGGAGTTGTTCGAGTCCCAGCACGCCAGTTGCGTGCTGGCGGTGGAGGAAGTCCCGCCGGAACAGACCGAGCACTACGGCATCGTGCGCCCGGCCGGGTCGGGCGGCGACTCATTCCAGGTGGCCAACCTGGTCGAGAAGCCCCGGCCCGGGGAGGCGCCGAGCAACCTCGCCATCGCCGGACGCTACATCTTCTCACCGCTGATCTTCGACATGGTCCGGCGCGTCGCGGCGGACGCGCGCGGCGAGATTCAGCTCACCAACGCCATACAGCTCCTGTGCGAAGAGGGCCGGCCCGTTCTGGCGATGAAACTCCCGCCGGGCGAGCGGCGCTACGACATCGGCAATTTTCCCAGTTACTTCGAGACGTTCGCCGAATTCGCCCTGGCCGATCCGCTCCACGGCGCGGGCTTCCGCGCCGCGCTCGAACGGCTGCTCCAGAAGACCTAAAGGAAGCGGCTGCCCGCAGCGGGCCGTCTTGGCGCCGGCGCAGTCGCACGCGCTGAAGCCGCTCCGGCACGGATGTTTCACCACGATCGTAGCGAGGCGCGATGAGAGGGCCGCGACGGCCGGCGCCCGCAGGCGTACTTGAACAGTACGTCGAGGACGCCGGCCGAGCGCAACGCAGTAGATGCGGCCCTATCGCGCGCCGCAGCAGATTGCTGGTGAAACATCCGGGCTAGCACGCAACCGGGCCCGCGCGCGGCGCGTCCCACACAGTGAGAGTGAGAAAGCCGCGATGAGGCGCCGGGGTAAGGCCTCATCGCTCCTTCCGATGTGCAGCTCCAGCCGGCGTCGAGCCGGCGCTCCACGGCCGCGGACCGCGAGTGGACCGCGGCCTTTTTTCTTGCGTTCACAGAGCCGGCCGCAGGTGTAAGCCGCGCTACGGCCAGCGTTTTTGAGACACCACGCGGCGTTCAGGCGGCGAAGACCCGCAACAATGATTCCGGGGCTGACGATGAGGGAACCATCGCCGGAGATCGCACCGGCAGAGCTCAAGGCCTGGCTGGACGCTAGCGCGCCGCTCAGCCTGATCGACGTGCGCGAGCCCCGGGAGTTCGCCATTTCCCGCATCGGGGACGCCGAGCTGATCCCGATGCGGAACATCCCGGGGGCGTTGCCCGCTTTGCGGGAAAAGGCGGCGCGGGCGCCGCTGGTCGTTTACTGCCAGCATGGTCTGCGCAGCCGCCAGGCGGTCGCATGGCTGCGGCGCCAGGGGCTAGCCGCCTGCCGCAGCCTGAGCGGCGGCCTCGAGGCCTGGCGCAGGACCGTGGATCCTTCGCTTGAACGCGAGTGACGGCCCCCGCCGCGCGCTGGCCATCCGCGCTCCACTATCATGTGAGTTTCACCGCGCCATGGCCGGTTTCATCGATCTGTTGCGCCACAACCGGAACTACCGCTACACCTGGCTCGGGCAGGTAGTGAGCGAGACCGGGGACGCGTTCAACAACATCGCCGTCTTCAGCCTGGCGCTCGAGAGCACGGGTTCCGGGCTGATCGTCAGCGGCGTGATGCTCGCGCGCGCGATTCCGGCGGTCCTGGCTGGCCCGATCGCCGGGGTGGCGCTGGACCGGCTCGACCGCCGGCGGATCATGATCGCCAGCGACCTGCTGCGCGCGGCGATCGCGCTGGCGTTTATCCTCACCGTCTCCCACCCGGCGCCCTGGCTGCTGTATCTGTTGAGCGGGCTGCTGATGTTCGCCTCGCCGTTCTTCACCAGCGGCCGCTCCTCCATCCTCCCCGCCATCACCACCCCGGAGGAGCTGCACACGGCCAACTCGGTGACGCAGACCACGCAGTGGGCCACGCTCGTCGTCGGCACCTTGCTGGCCGGCGCGAGCGTAGTCCAGTTCGGCTACGCCTGGGCGTTCGCGCTGAACTCGTTCTCGTTCCTGTTCTCGGCAAGCTGCATCGGGCGGCTACGCAGAGACGCTCACGAGAAGGTTGCCGCCGTCCGCGCCGCGCGGTTAGCGCCCGACGGCGGCTTCCGCGCCGAGCGCCGCGCGCTGACCGAAACCGACGTGGTCCGCCCGTTTCGCGAATACGGCGAGGGCCTGCGGTACATGTGGGGCGCGCCGTTGATTCTGGGCATCGCCGTCATCAACATCGGCTGGGCCACGGGCGGCGGCGCCGCCCAGATCCTGTTCAGCATTTTCGGGGAGATCGTTTTCCACAAGGGCGCCGCGGGCATCGCACAGATCTGGGCCTCAGCCGGCGTCGGCCTGCTCATTGGCGGCGCCATCGGCCACTGGTTCGGCAAGCGCTTCGGCTTCCACGCTTACAAGCGCGCCATCACCGTCTGCTACATCGTCCACGGCGGGGCCTACATCGTCTTCAGCCAGATGACCAGCTACGCGCTGGCCCTGCTCTTCATCGGGCTCTCGCGCGCCGCCGTGGGCGTCAGCTCGGTGCTGAACATGAGCCAGCTCCTGCGGCACGTGCCCGACGAGTTCCGCGGCCGCGTGTTCGCCACCATGGAGTCGCTGGTCTGGGCCGTCATGCTGGTCTCGATGGGCGCGGCCGGCATCGCCTCCGAGTCCGTCGATCCGCGCACGATCGGGGCCTGGAGCGGCGCGCTGAGCTCCACGACGGCGATTGCCTGGGGCCTGCTCAACCTCACTGGCCGGCTTCCCGAACCCAAGCTGGAAGGCATCCAGCCGGAGGAGATCGAGGTCCACGGCGAACCTACCGTCTGACCCGCGGCCCAGGCGGAGGCTCGACTCTGAAATTCTGCGCGATAATTGAAGCAAGATGTTTGCCGCCGTTCGGGAACAGATTGAGACGATCTTCCGCGAAGATCCCGCCGCCAAGGGCGTGATCGAGATCTTCTTCTGTTACCCCGGATTCCACGCCATTCTGCTGCACCGCCTGGCGCACCGCATGTACAACGCGGGCTTCACCACCCTGGCGCGGATGGTTTCCCAGTTCAGCCGCACGCTGACCGGCATCGAGATCCACCCCGGCGCCACCATCGGCCGGCGGTTCTTCATCGATCACGGCATGGGCGTGGTGATCGGCGAGACCGCCGAGATCGGAGACGATGTGCTGCTCTATCAGGGTGTGACCCTGGGCGGCACGGGCAAGGAGAAGGGCAAGCGCCACCCCACCATCGGCAACCACGTCGTCATCGGCACCGGGGCCAAGGTGCTCGGCAACATCCGCATCGGCGACCACGTCAAGATCGGCGCCGGGTCGGTGGTCGTCCATCCGGCCCCGGACCACTCCACCGTGGTGGGGGTGCCGGGGCGCGTGGTGCGCATCGGCGGCGTCGAGATCAACGACGAACTCGAGCACGGCAAGCTGCCCGACCCCGAGCAGCAGGCCATCGAGGAGCTCGCCGGGCGAGTTGAGAAACTCGAGGGGCTGCTGCGCGCGCTCGCGGCCGAGCGCCCGGGCGCGGCCACCCACAACGCCCGCCAGTGAAGCGCTGGCCTTCGGGCCCGTTCCCAGACTAGGGCGGACGCCCTCGTCCGCGGCCGGCCCCCTGGCCGGCCCTGGCGGGTTCACGGGACCCCGCGCGGCCGGCGCGTCCATACCCAGCACGATGGGCACGCCCGCGTGATGCACCTCCGGGGGCGACTGAAGCACTCCACAACCGCTATCCCGAAGGCCCCTGCCTCCTTCCCCACCGGTTTCGCGATAGAGGAGAATGGAGGCATGACGATCGAGGAGCTGCGCGGCTCGAAGAAGGAACAGATCCTCCAACTCGCCGCGAGTTACGGAGCGCACAATGTCCGTGTGTTCGGCTCGGTCGCCCGCGGCGAGAGTTCCCCGGAAAGCGACATCGACCTGCTCGTCGATCTTGATCCGGACCGCACCCTGATGGATCTGGGCGGCCTCGTCATGGATCTCCAAAGCCTGCTCCGTGCTCGGGTCGATGTCGCAACTGAGCGGATGCTTCGTCCGAATGTTCGCGACCGGGCGAGGCGGGAAGCCATGCCGCTGTGAGGAACGATCGGGAGAGGCTCCGGGACATTCTGAAGGCCATCGACCACGTCCTGGACAAGACCACGGGTGGGCGCGAGGCCTTCAATCGCGACGAGATGGTGCAGGTTTGGGTTCTGCATCACCTCCAGGTGATCGGCGAAGCCTCACGGTCCCTTTCGGAAGAGTTCAAACGGCGCCAGCCCGACAAGGCGTGGTCCAAGGCGGCTGGCATGCGCCACATCCTCGTGCATCAGTACTTCGAGATCGACGCGGATCAGGTTTGGAACGTGGTCGAGCGCGATCTGCCCGCGTTGAGAGCGAAAGTCATGCAGGTCCTGGCCCAGGAGGGTCCGGCCGCTGAAGCATAGCGGCTCGCCGACCGGACAGACCCGAATTCACCCTACCTCAGTGACCCGTGCGGTGAGCGGCCGCGGCTTCCACGGCCTTGCCCGCCGGCTGCCCCAGGTGGCCGGCGATCCTGGCGGCCTCTTCCACCGAGCGCGCCAGCACCGAGCGGATCCGCCCATCCTCGAGCATGAGCAGGCCGCCGATGGTGCAGCCCGCGGGCGTGGTCACATCGTCGCGCAGCGCCGCCGGGTGGCGGCCCGTGGCCTGGACCATCTTGGCCGCGCCCAGCGCCGTTTGCGCCACCAGCGTGAGCGCCAACTGGCGGGGCAGCCCGACGCGCACCCCGGCATCGGCTAGCGCCTCCATAATCAGGTACTGGTAGGCCGGACCGCTGCCGCTCAGCGCCGTGATGGCGTTGAAGTGCACCTCGTCGACGGGCAGGCACTTGCCCACCGCCTCGAAGATCTGCCGCGCGCACCCCAGGTGGCCGGCCGTGGCGTTCCGGCCGCGGCAGATGACGGTCATGCCTTCCCGCACGATGCAGGGCGTGTTCGGCATGGCGCGCACCACGGGATTCTGCGTTCCGAGGAGCGATTCCAGCCGTTCGGTTGACACGCCGGCCATGATCGAGATCACCAGCGTCTCCTCCCGCAGCCCGGCGTTCCTCAACGCGGGCAGAACCGCCGCCGCGTCGGCCGGCTTGACGCAGATCAGGATTAGATCGGCCGTCGGCACGCGGTGCTGGTAATCGGTCTCGACGGGGATTTGCAGCGCCTGCCGGACGCTCTCGCAAGTCGAGCCGTTCTTGTCGCCCGCCCAGAGCTGGCCGGGGGCGATCAGGCCGCTGTCGAGCAGGCCCCGAAGCAGCGTCTGGCCCATCACACCGGCCCCCACGATCCCCAGCGTCTTCCCGCTGGCGATGACGGGGACTTGACTGGACTTCGACTCTTTTCTCTCTTTGCTCATCGATGTACCCTCCGGCGACCGACAGGCTGGCAATCAAGCGCGCATGCCAGAACCCGAACCCGGATCTTGAAGATACCACGAGCACGTTCCACGGTCTCTGCGGCCCACTGCGCTGCCCTTGCCGACCGTATGGGGCGCGGCGGCGGAGAAGCAAACAGGCCGCAGGAAAGAAAAGGACGGAGAGGTACATGAGAAATCGCTTGAAATGAGGCATTTCCAGGTCTTTTCGTGCCCGGACGAGGCAGAGCTGGCCCCTCCCTGGGCCGCCACAGCCGCTCGGGACGGAAACGACGAAAGCAACGCTCAAACGCGGGCGGTTGGATGTACATCGATGCTGGCCAGGATGGCAAGACGGAAATCCTGGTTTACATCAATCAGCCGGAGGACTATGATCGTCTCTCGGGAGCGGTCCACCGCCTGGGACTCTTACCGGGGTGCGTGGGGCCGCGCGTCGCGAGGGGGGCATGTATGCAAGGGGACTTGGAAGTCCTCCTGATCGAAGACCATCCCGAAACCGCCGCCCTGGTGCAGCGGATGATTGGGACAGCCGAACCCCCGGCCGCTAGCATTCGGCTGGAGTGGGTAGATACCCTGGCGAAGGGCCTCATCCGCCTGGAGGCCGCGGCCTTCGACGCCATCCTGGTCGATCTCAATCTCTCGGACAGCAGGGGACTTGAGACCTTGGCCTCGTTGCGGGCACACAGGGGAAACGCCGTCCTGATCGTCTTGACGGCTACCGAGGACGAAGAGGTGGCCTTTGCCGCCCTGCGCACGGGCGCCGATGAATACCTGGTCAAGGGAGAGGTGTCCGGGGCCGCGCTGGTCCGCCGTCTGCGCCTGTTGGTGGAGCGGCGCCAGTCGGCGGCGCAGCCCAAACCCGCGAGCACCCGCCCGGTCGTGGTGGGCTTCTGCGGCGTCAAGGGCGGGACCGGCACCACCACCGTGGCGCTGAACGCCGCCGCCGCGTGGGCCAAGCAGAACCGCAGCACGATCGCTGTCGAGCTGAAACCGGACTACGGGGCGTTCTCTTTTCAGTTGAAGCACACTCCGGCCGCCAACCTGAGTTCTCTGTGCGCTTTGGGCGCGGAGCGAATCAACGCCGCCGCGGCCGGTGGCGCGCTTTGCAGTTTCCCGCTGGGACTCCGGGTGCTGTTCGGACCCCAGAAACCGGAGGAGTTCGGGGAGATCGATCCGCGAGCGGCCGCGGCTGTTATCAAGACTCTCTCCCAGATGGCCGAGCGCGTCGTGATCGACTTGCCCGCCGTGACGTCACCGATGACGCAGGCCGTGGTCCGGCAATGCGACCTCGTTGCGATGGTGCTGGAGCGCGACCCGGTGAGCGTTCACGCGACCAGGATGTTCCTGCAAGTGCTGCACTCCTGGGGCATCAGCCAGCTCGTTATCGGCGCCATTATCGTCAACCGGGTGATGGCGCTGACTCCGCTGCCCATCAGCGACATTACCTCGCAGCTCGGCTGCACGATCTTCGGGGTGATCCCGCCGGCGATCGAGCTTTGCGCGAGAGCGCACCAAGCCGGCTCTCCCGTCGTGTTCCTTGAACCCGAAAGCACGTTGGCGGGTGCGATGATCGGTCTCGTGCAGCGCTTTTCCGACTTATCTTGGCTCAAGTGATAGCCACGTAGATAGTCAGGACCGGGCCGGAGCCGGACGTCATCGCCGAACGAACCGAATCCCAACAACGGGCACTTGAGGTCGAGGCCGGCGGCGACTGCTGGAAAGTCCCCTCTGCGCTACCGCGGCGTCGCCGCCGCGAACGCGTACTTGAAGCCGTTCGCGACAATCCCGGACAGCTCCTCGTCGGTGAAGCCCCGCTCGCGCGCCGCCAGCTCGTATTCGCGTTCGAGCGTGGTGTGAAACATGGCCGGGTCGTCCGTGCCCAGCACGATCGGCACACCGGCATCGTAAATGCGCCGCATAGGGTGCTCGGCCAGGCCTGCTACCGCGCCGGTAGCCACATTGCTCGAGAGGCAGATCTCGAGCGGGATGTCCCGCTCGCGGAGGTGCGCGAGCAGCGCCGGGTCGTCCGCGGCCCGAATGCCGTGGCCGATGCGCTCCGCCCCGAGCCGCACCGCCTCCCGCACCGATTCCGGTCCGACCGTCTCGCCGGCGTGAACCGTGAGGTGCAGGCCGGCCTCACGCGCTTCGGCAAAAACCTCCGCAAACGGCCCCACGGGCCCCAGCCTCTCATCGCCGCCGATGCCGAAGCCGGCCACGCCCCGGCCCAGGCGCTCGGCTGCCACCCGCAGCACCTTGCGTGCCTCCCCGGCGCCCCACTGCCGCACGGCGTCGAAAATCCACCGCACTTCGACCGGCGTGCGCCCCGCCTCGGCCTCCAGCGCGTCGAACACCGGCCCGAATTCCTGGCCCCGCCACAGAATGACACCCGCGGAGAGGGTGACCTCGGCGTAGCGCACGTTCTGCAGGTCGAGCCGGCCGAA